>NZ_JBFBBN010000002.1:245605-389058 GCF_040682715.1 Amycolatopsis sp. NPDC051128
GTGCGTCCAACGCACCCAATGTGGCATTCGGTGCGTCCAACGCACCCAATGTGGCATTCGGTGCGTCCAACGCACCCAATGTGGCATTCGGTGCGTCCAACGCACCCAATGTGGCATTCGGTGCGTTGGACGCAACCAACGCCACATTGGGGCGCTTGAAGGCCGACCGGACGCCCGGTCGGAGCAACGCCGGCACCAGCGCTAGCGCCACCACGGTGGCGGGGGCACCGGCAGTCGCAGGGGCTGGCCCGTGTGGCGGCCCGTCCAGCAGTCGGCGAGCCAGCAGGTCAGCGCGACCGGCCCGAGGAGGCTGTCCTCCCACACCGGCGTCAGCTCACCCGCCCGGCGCAGGACCGCTCCGGCCGTGCCACAGAAGGAAACGATCGCGGCGACCGCTGCGTCGGCCCGCTCGCCGGGCCAGGCGACCGCGGCTCCGGGCAGCCGGGCCGGGATGGCCAGGCCGGTTCCGATGGTGCAGTTGCGCGCCAGCTGCACGGCGAGGTCGAACTCGACCGCTTCGGCGTGACGCTGCCGGGCCTGCCAGCGAGGCGAAGCCACAGCCGCGTGCAACCCGGCCAGCCGGGCGGCAACCAGCCCGTCCCACACCGTCAGAAGCACCACTCGCTTGTCGGCCGGATGCACGCCGACGAGCTCGTGGGTGACGGCGCTGAGCCAGGCACACATGTCCTTGACTTGACTATCAGCGGCGACGGTCACGACTGTAAGTTTCCCACCGCAGCACACTTCCGACGCCAAAATGATCATGGTTCATACCAGGACCACCCGGTCGGTGGCGAACCGTTGAGCGGCGTTGTCCCTCCTTCGGGCACTTCAGGTGACCGAACCGTCACCGTTGTGTCATCCTGTCGGCGCTCAGTGCCGAGCACGCCCTCGACCGTCTCCGGAAAGGCCACCGCCGCCGTGATCAAGATCAGCAAAAGCCTGGCCGGCACCCAGCGCGTCACCTTCAGCCTCCCGCTCGAAGCGCCACCCGGACAGGTGAGCGTCGTGGGCTGTTTCAACGAGTGGACGCCCGGCCGGCACCCCCTCACCCCGCGGTCCAACGGCCGCCGCTCGGTTTCGGTCGACGTGGCGCCGGGCGCCGTGATCCAGTTCCGCTACCTCGGGGAGGACGGCTTCTGGTTCGACGACCCCGACCTGCCCGACCGCGCCGATGGCAACTGCGTCTGCGTGACGAACTGACGCCGGCTCAGGACCGGCGGCGCGGCTTGCCGCGCTTCGGCGCACCGCCGCCGCGCCGGGCCGGTTTCGCCGCCGCCGGCTTGCGTTCCGGGCGCTTGCGCTCCGCGGGCGCCTGCGGGCGTCCGCGCGTGCTGTTGACCGTGCGGCCGCGGACGATCCCGATGAACTGCTCCATCAGGTCGGTCGTCTCGTCCTCCAGCCACGACAACGCGACGCTCGACTGCGGCGCGTCCGCGACCGACCGGTAGGTCAGGTCACGGCGGTGGTACAGCCGCGCAAGCGATTGCGGGACGACGAGCACGCCAACGCCTGCGGCCACCAGCTCGATCGCGTCCGCCGTCGTCGCGGGGCGCTCGAACGCCGGGCGGCCCGGCAGGCTCGCCCACTCGAGCGTGTCGTCGAGGGGGTGCAGCACGACGTCGTCCGCCAAATCCACGGTGGACACTTCGTCGGCCGCCGCGATCAGGTGGTCCTTCGGCACCACGACCACCGTCGTCTCGGTGTAGAGCGGGATCGCGTGCAGGCCGTCCCGGTCGATCGGCGACCGCACCAGCGCCGCCTCGGCGCCGCGCTCCCGGAGCAGGCCGGCCGCGTCGGCCGCCGCGACCGGGAGAAGGGTCAGCGGGACCTCCGGCACCCGCTCGCCCCAGGTCCGCACCCACTTGGCGGGCGTCGCTCCCGGGACGTACGCGAGCCGGAAGGAGGCGGGGACGTCCGGGCCGGTCACCGGGTCAGGCTACCCGGCGGGCGCTGGCTACCCTGGACGGCATGACGTCGCACAAGACCACCCAGACGATGAAGCCCGCGACCGCGGCGAAGAAGCTGGGTGTGTACCTCGAAGCCACGCCCCCGGAGTTCCAGGAGGGCGTCGTCTCGCGCGACGAGCTGAACGCGCTGCAGGCCGACCCGCCCGAGTGGCTGCGGGAGCTGCGCCGCACCGGCCCGCACCCGCGGCAGGTGGTGGCGGCGAAGCTGGGCGTCTCCATCGGCGGCCTCACCCGCGGCGGGGTCACCGAGGCGCTCACCACCGAGCAGATCGACGCGCTCAAGGCGGAAAGCCCCGACTGGCTGGTGCGGGAACGCGCCACCCAGGCCGAGGTGCGCAAGGAAGCGGTGCGCGCCAAGGAAACCGGCCGCTAGGGCCGCGCGTCCGAGGCGGCGGCGCACCCGGTCGGAAGGACCGCCATGACCGATGTCTCGCTCGAGGAAGCACGGCGCCTCGACGCCGCCGACGAGCTCGCCGGGTTCCGCGACCGGTTCGTCCCGATCACCGACCCCGGCGTCGTCGCCTACCTCGACGGGAACTCCCTGGGCCGCCCGCTGCGCGCGACCGCGGAACGGCTGCGGGAACTCGTCGACCACGAATGGGGTGCCCGGCTCATCCGGTCGTGGGACGAGCGCTGGCTCGCGCTGCCCGAACGGATCGGGGACGAGCTGGGCCGCGTCGCGCTCGGCGCGGCGGCCGGCCAGACCATCGTCGCCGACTCGACGTCCGTGTGCCTCTACAAGGCGCTCCGGGGCGCCGTGGCGCTGCGGCCGGACCGCGACGAGATCGTCACGGACACCGCGAACTTCCCCACCGACCGGTTCCTCGTCGAGAGCGTCGCCGCCGAGCTCGGCTTGACCGTCCGATGGCTCGAAACCGAAGACGTCGCCGCCGTCACGGGGCCGCGGACGGCGGTGGTCGTCCTGTCCCATGTGGACTACCGCTCGGCGGCGATCACGGACCTGGCCGGCGTCACCCGGCTGGTGCACGAACGCGGCGGCCTCGTCGTCTGGGACCTCTGCCACAGCGTGGGCGTGCTCCCCGTCGAGCTGGACGCGGCCGGCGCCGACTTCGCCGTCGGCTGCACGTACAAGTTCCTCAACGCCGGGCCCGGCGCGCCCGCGTTCCTCTACGTCAACGCGCGCCACCACGAGGCGTTCGGCCAGCCCATCACCGGCTGGATGGGCGCGGCCGACACCTTCGGCATGGCCGAGCACTACGTGCCCGCGCCCGGCATCCGGCGGGCGCTGTCCGGCACCCCGCCGGTGCTGGGCATGGTGGGCGTCCAGGAGGGCGTCGCGCTGCTGGCCGAAGCGGGCATCACGCGCGTGCGGGCCAAGGCCGTCGCGCTGGGCCGGTGGGTGCTCGCCCTCGCCGACGCCTGGCTGGTCCCGCTCGGGTTCACGGTGGCCTCGCCCCGCGAGGACGCCCGCCGCGGCGGACACGTCACGCTGCGGCACCTCGACGCCGAGCGGCTTTCCCGGGTACTCATCGAGAACGGCGTGCTCATCGACTTCCGCCGACCCGACGGCATCCGCATCGGGCTGAGCCCGCTCACGACCGGCTTCGCCGAGGTCCGGCGGGCCATGGACCGCATCCGCGAACTGGCCGGCTGAGCCCGGCCGTCACGAACGGCTCGTTCATGACGGTCAGATAATAGCTATGTAATTAGTAGCCATGTACTGTATCTCCGGTGAGCAGGACTCCGAACGGACCGACGCCCGGCTCCCTCGTCTGGCGGCTGGCCATGAAATGGCGAGTGGCCGTCGACCGCGCCCTCGCGCCGCTGGAGCTGACGCACGCCCAGTACGTGCTGCTGTCTTCGCTGTATGGCATGGAACGCGCCGGGCAGCAGCCGAGCCAGCGTGAGCTCGCCGACCGGACCGGGCTGGAAGCGCTCTACGTGTCCAAGCTGGCACGCGCCCTCGACGCCGACGGCCTCATCGGGCGCACCCGCGACGCCGCGGACACCCGGACCATCCGGCTGACGCTCACCGACCGCGGCCGCGAGGTCGTCCGGCCGGCGATCGCCACCGTCCGCGAGCTGCTGGACCGGCTCCTCGCGCCGCTCGGCGGTCGTGACGGCGAGCGCGCCGGAGCCTTCGTCCGCGAGCTCACCCTCCTGCTCGACACCCCACTGGATCCCTGAAGGGACAAGTCATGCCCGAGATCTCCGAACTCCACCACGAAGAGTCCGGCACCGGCACCCCGATCGTTTTCCTGCACGGCAACCCCGGTTCGTCGTACGGCTGGCGCAACGTCCTCCCCGGCGTCGGCGCCGGACGGCTGCTGGCGCCCGACCTCATCGGCATGGGCCGCTCCGCCAAGCCCGACATCCCGTACGCCTTCGCCGACCACGCCCGCCACCTCGACACGTGGTTCGACGCGCTCGGCCTCGACGACGTCGTCCTGGTCGGGCACGACTGGGGTGGCGCGCTCGCCTTCGACTGGGCCGCGCGGCACCCCGGCCGCGTCCGCGGGGTGGCGTTCTTCGAGACCATCGTGAAGCCCATGGCCTGGGAAGACCTTTCGCCGCAGGCGGCGGAACGGTCGCGGAAGATCCGGACGCCGGGCGTCGGCGAAGAGCTGTTCCTGAACCAGAACCAGGCCGTCCGCCAGGCGTTCACCGGCGGCGTGCTGACCCCGGTGTCCGACGACGACCTGGCGGTCTACCTCGCGCCCTTCCCGACACCGGAGAGCCGCCGCCCGCTCCTCGCCTGGGCCCGCCAGATGCCGCTCGGCGGCGACCCGGCCGAGCTCGTCACGCGCATCGAGGCCTACGACGAGTGGCTGGCGACCAGCGCCGGCACGCCGAAGCTGCTCATGACGTTCGAAGGCTCCCCGACGCTGCTCATCGGGGAGCGCATGGCTCAGTGGTGCGCGGAGCACGTCGCCGCGCTGGACGTCGTCGCCTGCGGGGAAGCCGGGCACCACGCCCACGAGGACCGGCCCAAGGAGATCGCCGCCGAGATCGCCGCATGGCTGGACCGGCACGGCCTCCGCTGACCGTCAGGTGCGCCGCAGCCGCGGGGTCGCGCCCGCGGCGCGGGCCGGGGTGTCCGACGGCTGCATGACGTGGCTGAGGCTCGGTGCCGGCGCCGTGCGTCGCGGACGCGACCGCGCGCAGCAGGCTTGGCGAGGGGTGGCTGCAGGGGTCTTGGTCTCGATCTTCAAAGCTCGTTGATCCCTTCTCCCGCCAGGAAGCTGCCAGGACACTCCGTCCACTTCAGACACATGACTCCGCCGAAGCCGCGGACGGGGATCAGCGGACCCGTTCGTTTCGAACATCGCGATTTCGTAGGCCTCGCGGGAGGTCACCAGCGAGTCGCGGCCGCCGTGGCACCGGGGTTCACCGGGACTTGGCGGGGTCGCGATCGAGCCCAACGCCGGCTGGTGTCGCGCGTCGCAAGTTGTTTGACGTTCGGCCGAGCGCCCCAATGTGGCGTTCGGTGCGTCCAACGCACCCAATGTGGCGTTCGGTGCATCCAACGCACCCAACGCCACATTGGGGCGCAAACCCCGGGCCCTCGTCAACGAACCTTGGACGCGCGACACTAGGGCGTCGTCGGCACCTGCGCGGTCCGGGTCGCCCAGGCGGCCACCTGGGCCCGGGAGTCGAACCCCAGCTTCCGCAGGATCCGGTTCACGTGGCCCTCCGCCGTCCGGCGGGAAATGACCAGGCGATCCGCGATCTCCTGGTTCGACCGGCCGTCCGCGATGAGCACTGCGACCTCCTGTTCCCGGTCCGTCAGCGGTGTCGGCCGCTCCGGGACGGGGGCCGGCTGGAGGGACTCCCCGAGCGCGTACGCGATCGCTTCCGGCAGGCCGAATTCCCGGCCGCGCCGGTGCGCGGTTTCGAACCGCGTCTCCCCCAGTGCCCGGCGGGTCCGCGTTTCGCAGTCGCCGTGCGGGGCGCCGAGGTAGCGGGAACCGAACATCGGGAACCCGACGGCCGGCCAGATCGACCGGGCGCACCCGAGCATCGTCGCGGCCGGTTCCCAGTGTTCCCGCGCGGCCTCCGTCCACGCCAGCACCTCCATCGCGAGCACGATGCCCAGCAGGTCGTGGAACATGCTCTTGACGCGCAGGCAGTGGCGCCCGTGTTCGGCCGCCCGGTCGAAGTCGCCGCGGCCCAGTGCGACCAGCGCTTGGACGTAGATCGCGTAGGCACGGGCCCACTGCTCACCGTGGGCGAAGCCGGTCGCGCACGCCTCTTCGCACAGCTCGCCGGCCCGGTCGAGATCGCCGAGGAAGATCGAGGCCACGGCCAGTTCGATGCCGGCCAGCATCACGTTGCTGTTCAGCTCCCCGAGCCGGCGGTACCGGGCCCGCGCCTCCTCGAAGAGGGTTTTCGCGTCGCCGACGTCGTCGCCGACCAGCAGGTTGCAGCCGAGCCGGTGCGTGGCGTACGCCAGCGCCACCTCGTCACCGGTGCGCGTCGCATAGGCCCGGCATTCCTCCAGCATCGCCACCGCCGCAACGTTGTCGCCCTGCAGAGTCGCGACGTAACCGTTGACCCACAAGGCTTTCGCGCGCTCTTCGCTCGGTTCGGCGGCGAGGGAGAGCGCGCGGTCGAGCCAGTGACGGCCTTCGCCGAACACCCCGCAGCCCGCCCAGTAGAACCAGAGGGTCGAAGCGAGCCGGAGCCCGGCCTTCAGCTCGCCCGGGACCGTGAGGCTGTAGTCCAGGGCAGCCCGCAGGTTCGCGTGTTCCGCGCGGGTCCGCCGGAAGATCTCCGCCTGCTCCGGGCCGAACCAGGCCCGTTCGCTCCGCACGGCCAGCGCGAAGCAGTGGTCCCGCATCCGCCGCAGCACCGCCGCCGTTTCCCCGGACTCGCTCAGCCTGGCGCGGCCGAACTGCCGCAGCGGCTCCGGCAACCGGAACCGTGCCCGGTCGTCGTCCGCTTCCCGGATCAGCACCGACTTCTCCACCAGCCCGGCCAGCCGCTCCCACAGCTCACCGGCGGGCAGCCCGTCGCCGGCGCAGACGCGCTCGGCCGCCGTCAGGTCGAAGCCGCCGGCGAACACCGACGCCCGCGCCCACAGGTGCCGTTCGGCCGGGTCGCACAGCGCGTAGCTCCAGCCGACCGCGGCCAGCAGGGTCTGGTGCCGCGGCTCGCCACCCCGCTTCACCGTCCCGGGCAACCGGAAGCAGTCGCCCAGCCCGGATTCCAGCTCCGCCAGCGTCAGCACCCGCAGCCGGACGGCGGCGAGCTCGATCGCCAGCGGGATGCCGGCCAGCAGGCGGCACACCTCGGCGACGCGCTCCTGGTTCTCCGCCGTGACGGCGAATCCCGGATCGACCGCCGCCGCGCGTTCGGCGAACAACGTCATCGCCGGGTAGCGGAGCCAGGCCCCATCGGGCAGCGGCCGCCCCGGTTCGGGCACCGGCAGCGGGGAAACCGGCCAGAGGTGCTCGCCGGGCAGCGCGAGCCGCTCCCGGCTGGTCGCGAGCAGCCGGAGGCCCGGCGCGGCCCGCAGCAGGTCGTACGCGAGCGTGGCACAGCCGTCCAGCAGGTGCTCGCAGTTGTCCAGGACGATCAGCAGCCGCCGGTCCCGGAGGTGCTCGGCGAGCACGAGTCCCGTGCTCCGGCCGGTTTCGTCGGGCACCCCCAGCGCTTCGAGCACCGCGTGCGCGACGAGCGCCCCGTCCTGGAGCCCGGCGAGCTCGGCCAGCCAGACGCCGTCGGGAAACGCGCGGGACAACCCGGCGGCGGTCTCCACGGCCAGCCGGGTCTTGCCGACCCCGCCCACACCGCTCAGGGTGACCAGCCGCGCCCGGGTCAGCAGCAGCTTCACCTCGGCCACGTCGGACTTGCGGCCCACGAAACTCGTGGTGTCCGCAGGCAGGTTGCCCTTGCCGCACCCCGCGCCCGCCTTGCTCACCGTTGAACCGTAAGGACGGCCCGGCGGGCAGGTCAATGCGACCGAACGGGCGTCCCTCGGAGGATGCAACCCCGCGACGTCACGCCTCGGGGAGCCGGTACAGCGCCGGCGCGGCCCCGCCGTGCATCGCGGCCAAGCTGGTGCGGCAGGCCTGGCGCACCTCGCGGTTGGCCGCCGAACCGGCCTGGCCGCAGCCCGGGCAGAACACGTGCACGGCACCGGGCGGGGTCACGTCGACGGCGACCTCGACCGGGCGTTCGCAGCCGCGGCACCACCGGTGCCCGGTGACGACGAGGACGTGCAGCGGATCGCCGACGCACTCGTGGACCCAGCACCGGTGGACGTAGCACGTGCTCCGGGTGTGCGGGCTGAGGCCGTATTCCTCGGCGGTGTCCTCGGCGGCCAGGATGGCGGCCAGCCGCCGGTCGGCGAGGCCGGCGTAGCGATCACGCGGCGCGGCCGGGGCCTGGCGCAATCGCGAGGTGCCTGCGGTGTCTGCAGTGGCTGAGGTGTCTGAGGTGTCTGAGGGGGCGACCACCCGGAGGTGGGGACGCGACATGTTTCCGACCTCCCACGGTCCTCGACAGCGGTTCGAGCCTCCCCCGGGCCGCACGGCACCACACCCGTACAAGTACGCGACTCCCTACCTGTTTTGACCACATACCGCATTCGGTTGACTACTGTATGCACTGATGGCGCTCGCCGGTGCGGCACCCGGCGAGTAGAATGCAGGACCCCAACGACGGGTGCAGCCAGGAGTCGAGGTCCATGACCAACCCCGAGTTCGACCTTCGCCAGGCCTTCCCCGAGCGTCCCGGACCGAACGACGCCGAGCAGCTGGAGAAGCAGACCAGGGCCTTGCGTGCGGTCGACTACCGCAGCGGCGGCGGCATGTGCCGCGACGCCGTGCTCGTCCGCATCCGCCGCGGGCACGAGCTGCTCGTGGCGTGCGGGGCGGAGCCGCTGCGGACCCGGCTGTGCTCCGCGGTGGCCGACCTGCACAACCTGGCCGCCTGGACGAGCTTCGACAGCGGACACGTCGGCGCGGCGCACCACCACCTCGATCTGGCGCTGTCACTGGCCGAACACTGCGGCAACGACGAACTGGCCGCCAACCTCTACTACCGGCGCGGCCGGATCCACCTGCACCACGGCGCGGCGGACGAGGCGCTGGTCCAGTTCCAGCACGGCAGGCTGGCCGCGCGGCGGTCCGGCTCCTCGCTGGCGGCGAGCATCCTCAGCGCGAACCAGGCGTGGGCCTATGCCGCGAAGGGCGAAGAACAACTCGGGCTCGAACTCCTCGGCCGCGCCACCGAGGAGTTCGAGGCGGCCGGCTCCGGCGATCCACCGGACTGGGCGCGGTTCTTCACCGAGACCGACGTGGCGGCGATGGTGGGCACCGTCCACACCGAACTCGCCATGCGCGTCCGGCCGTCCCGCGCCCGGGCGGCGGTCGCCGCGCTGACCGAGGCGGTCGGCCAGTACGGTCCGGACATGGCCCGCAGCCGCGCGTTCTGCCTGGCCATGCTGGCCATGGACCACCTGCTCGAAGGCGAGCTCGAGCGTGGCTCGGAGATCGGCACCGAAGCGGTCGACACGGCCGAGACCCTCAAGTCCGTGCGCACCAAGGACCGCCTGCGGCCACTCAAGCTGGCCGCGGAGAAACGCCGGGACCACGCCTCGGTCCGCGGCCTGGCCGACCACATCACGGCGTTCGTCGTCAGCTCGACGCACGTCTGAAGCCCGCTCTGATCAATTCAGCGTAAGCGCGGTCTCGGATTCGACGCGGGTCAGCTTTTCCGGATTGCGCACGTAGTAGAGGCCGGTGATGCGGCCGTCCTCGACGCGGGCCGTCATGACGCCGTCGATCTCGCCGTCGAGGCGCAGCACGAGTCCCGGGTTGCCGTTGACCACGGTGGGACCGGTGGTGAGCGTTTGCTCGGTCCGCCCGATGCCGCCGAGGATGAAGCGGACCAGCTTTCCGGCACCGGACACCGGCCGTAGCGCGGCCTGCTTGACGCCGCCGCCGTCGCTGAGGAGGACGACGTCCGGGGCGAGCACGTCGAGGAGGCCCTGCAGGTCCCGGCCGTCGAGCGCGCGCTGGAACGACGCCAGGACCGCCCGGGTCTCGCTCGCGGAGACCGTCGCCCGCGGCCGCCGGGCGTCGACGTGCCGCCGGGCGCGGTGCGCGATCTGGCGGACGGCCGCGGAACTCTTGCCGACGGCGTCCGCGATCTCGTCGTAGCCGAGTTCGAACACTTCGCGCAGCACGAAAACGGCCCGTTCGGTCGGCGCCAGCGTCTCGAGGACGAGCATGAGCGCCATCGACACGCTCTCGGCGAGTTCGACGTCCTCGGCCACGTCCGGCGCGGTGAGCAGCGGCTCGGGCAGCCAGGGGCCGACGTACGCCTCCTTGCGGCGCTTCATCGTGCGCAGCCGGTTGAGCGCCTGCCGGGTGGTGATCCGGACCAGGTAGGCGCGCTCGTCGCGCACCGCTCCCTGGTCGGCTTCGACCCACCGCAGCCACGTTTCCTGGAGGACGTCCTCGGCGTCGGCCGCCGATCCGAGCATCTCGTAGGCGACGGTGAAGAGCAGGTTGCGGTGGGCGACGAAGACGTCGGTGGCGGGGTCGCTCATGGCTCGGCCTTCTCCCTCGTGGTCGTCAGGCGGTGAAGGACGCGGGACCGAACCGGCCCCAGGCGACGAACACCGCGATGGCCAGGTAGCCCACGTTCAGCGCCACGAACCGGTAACCGCGGTAGCGGGCGTGGGTGATCATCGCACCGATCATCAGCAGCACCCAGCAGACGGCGGTCACCGGCACGAGCGCCGGCGCGATCCCGACGACGGCGGGCAGGATCAGCCCGGCCGCGGCCAGGAGCTCGAGGACGCCGAGGGTCTTGACGAAGCCGGCGCCGACGTCCGCGGTCCACTCCCCGCCCGGCGTGCGGGCCAGTTTCGCCCGGGGCACGAACGCTTTGCTGACACCACCGGCCAGCGCGACGACGGCGAGCAGGCCGGCGGCGATCCACAGTGCGAGGTTCACGAGATTCTCCTTCGTTCCGGTTCGGCCTCGAGACACCGCGGAACGGCGGGCTGTGACAGGGCATGACCCGGATCACTCCGCCGGGCCGGAAAACGGTTCGACCCGCTCGCGGATGGCTGCCACAGTGCGCCCATGGCCGAACTCCTGACCGCCGCGGACGTGCAGCTCATGCAGGAGCTGGCGCAGCGGGTCACCGCCACCCGCCCGGACCTGGTGAACAGCGACGCGTCGTTCGGCGAGCTGGCCTGGAACTGGGGCAGGGGACACGCCGTCGACGGCGCGAGCTGGCGGCGCCGGCTGTGGTTCGCCGGCGGGGATCCGGTGGCGTGGGGCTGGGTCACCCTCCCGCGCCGGGTGCGGCGGAGCGACGGCTCGGTGACGGACGTCGCCGGCGCCTACCTGGCGTATCAGGTCCATCCCGGCCACGCGGAGCTGGTCGACGAGGTGATCGCCTGGTACGACGACACGGCGGGGGCCGTCGAGCGCACGGTGCTGCCGGGCGCCGGCGACGCGTTCGCCCTGGAGCGGTGGGCGGCGCACGGCTATGTGCCCGACCAGGCCGCCCTCGGCGACACCGGATCGTGGACCCAGCTCAACGAGCGGGACCTCACCGACGTGGAACAGCCGGTCCTGCCCGGCGGCTTCCGGTTCCGCACCGCCGCCGAAGCCGGGCCGGAGGCCGCGGTCCAGGCCCATGTGGACGCCTGGGCGCCGACGACGTACACGGCCGAGAGCTACGAAGGCGTCCGGCAAACGGCGCCGTACCGCGCCGACCTGCACGTCCTGGTCGAAGCGCCGGACGGGACGATGGCGGCGTCGACGATCATGTGGCTCGACGAGGTGAACAAGACCGCCGAGTTCGAGCCGGTCGGAACGCATCCGGGCTACCGGCGCCGGGGGCTCGGCAGGGCGATGCTCCTGCACGGAATGCACCTGGCGCGAGCGGCGGGGGCGACAAAGATGACGGTCGCCTGCCTCGGGGCGCCGGGGCGTCCCGAGGCGCGCGAGCTGTACTACGGCGTGGGGTTCCGGGAGCTGTCGCGGGACGCGCCGCTCAGCAAACCCGGGACCGCGGGCTGAAACCCCGGCAGGGAACCTCCGCCGAGGCGATGCTCTGACCGCCGGGCCGCTTCAGCGAAGTCGCGACGTGTCCGGGCGCGGCCCGTTCCAGAACGGCGGTTCCCGCGTCGGTCAGTACCGCGAGCTGTCCTCTTCGTCGAGCCACCGGGATCGCTTGGCCACAGGAGCAGGAGATCGTCGCCGGCCAGCCCGGCCTCGGGGTCCGCCTTGACCCAGCCGGCGTCGGGGCGGAGTCGCCGCTGATCGCGCTGCGGCCGCTGTTCGACCGGTTCGAGCACCTGCGGGTCGCCCCCCTCCCCCGCGGCCGTGGCCGTGCCGCGCCGGGTACCCCTACCGAAGGCGGGGCCGGGGGTCCGTACCTGCGGCGGGGCCTACCCCAGTGTTGGCGCCGAACCGCTGCGCCGGCATTGACGGGCCATACCCCGTTGGCTAGCGTACGAGTCGTCGGCTTGGTTTGTTTTCAACGAAACGAGCCGAACAGATCTGTCCGGGTGGGACTCGAGGTTGTTCTGGGGAAGGACTCGGGTTTTCCGCTGGGGTGGCGAAAAGGATTCGCCCGGACAGCTGCTGGACCCTTCGACGGGGCACATGGGGGGTCTTTGACGTCTTTGTCCGTTCGACGATGCCCCGACATGCACAATGATTCTGGGGGTTAGAACTCGATGAACACGCGTGTTGATTCCGTGGTCGAGCGGCCGACAACCTTGCGGCCCGCCCTGCCGACCGTCGCCGAAAGGCAGCAGCCGAGCGTCCCGTCCTTCGACATGTCCGACGTCTGTATCGCGAACCTCGGGCCCGACCTGCGGGTGATCGAAGCCAACGGCGACTTTCTCCGGCAGCTGGGCCGCACCTCGGCCGACGTCTATGGACAGAGCTTTGTGGACTTCGTGCACCCGAGTGCCAAGCAGTTCACCCTGCAGCAGCTGGCAAAACTGAACGAAGGCAAGCGCGACCGGTTCAGCGCGCGCCTGGTGGGCGCGCGGTCGGCGCAGCCGGTGCTTTCGGGCGGGCTGACCGGCATCGCGGTGCGGAGCCGGACCGGCCAGGTCACCACGATCGTCGTCCTGGTCAAGCCGGACCGGGCCGCGGACGCCCCACGGCCTGCGGCCGAAAAGACCAAGCTGCTCAGCGAGCTGGACGCGAAGGTGCTCGAGGGCGTCGCCGCCGGCATCTCCACCGTGCAGCTCGCGTCGAAGCTCTACCTGAGCAGACAGGGTGTCGAGTACCACGTCGGCGCGATGCTGCGGCAGTTCAAGTCGCCGAACCGCTCCGCCCTGGTCTCGAAGGCGTATTCGCAGGGCATCCTGTCCATCGGCCACTGGCCGCCGAAGGTCATCCCGCAGTACATCCGCTGACCCCGCCGTCCGGACCAGCGCGCTGAACGTCCCGCTGCTGCTGGACCGCAACATCGACGAACTGACGTCGCGGCGCGAACCGGGGAATCGGCACGACGCCCGGCGCATCATTCTGGGGGTTGGACGCGCCGGACGCCGTACCTCGCTGGCGGGAGGAGGGAGGTCTCCCGCCGGGTCTTCGGCCGCGTCCGCGGATCAGGTCGAGGAAAGCAGCTCCCAGGCTCGCGCGGCTCGAAGACGGCTTGTGCCCGCCGTCGTCGGGTAGCGCGTCATGAGCGGCCGTACTGCGATCATCGGGAATTCCCCGCCTCGGCGAACCGCGCCCGAATGGAGTAGGAACGGGAGGGGAAATTGCGGCGGTCCGCCATTCTTTCGCTCTCCGGGCCCGTCGCGACCCGCCGTTTCCCTTCTGATCGTTTCTGATCGCTTCTGTCGCAAGTTGTTGACTCCACATCGGGTGCGCCCTGAAGGTGCACGCATCACTTTCGACAGGAGCGACGACGCCGTGCCGAGAACAGCAGGACTCCGTGGCCTGGCACTGGCCCTCCCCGTGGCCCTCCTCGTGAGCGCGACGCCGACGCCGACGCCGGCCGCGGCCGCCGGCGACGTCACGGTGCGGGTCGACCCGTCCTACGCGCAACCGGCCTTCGAAGGCTGGGGAACCAGTCTCGTCTGGTTCGCCAACGCGACCGGCGGCTACCCGGACCCGATCCGGCGGAAGCTCGCCGACATGCTGTTCGGCGCGGACGGCCTCGCCCTCAACATCGCCCGCTACAACATCGGCGGCGGCAACGCGCCCGACGTCCGCACGGACTACATGAAGAACGGCGCCACGATGCCCGGGTTCTGGCAGGCGCCCGCGGGCACCACCCACCGGGACACGGACTGGTGGAACCCGGCCGATCCGGCCGACTGGAACTGGGCCGCCGACGCCAACCAGCGCTGGTGGGTGGACCAGGTCAAGCGGCGGGTCACCAAGTGGGAGGCGTTCAGCAACTCGCCACCGTACTTCCAGACGGTCAGCGGCTACGTGTCCGGCGGGTTCGACCCGAGCACCGACCAGATCCGCGCGGACCGCGTCGACGACTTCGCCACCTACCTCGTGCGCGTGACCGAACAGCTCGAGCGGGCGCACCACATCAGGTTCGACACCATCGACCCGCTCAACGAACCGAACACGCCGTACTGGGGAACCACGCTCGGCGCGGACGGGCAGCCGGTCGGCGGCCGGCAGGAGGGCGCGCACGCCGGGCCGGCCCTCCAGCAAAAGGTGATCCTCGCGCTGCGGCAGGCCCTCGACGGCGCGCGGACGCACGCACGGGTGTCCGCGATGGACGAGACGAACCCGGGCATCTTCACGCAGAACGTGAACGCCTACACGCCGGAGGCGCGCGCCGCGGTGAGCCGGCTCAACGTGCACACCTACGGCACCGGCCAGCGGACGAGTGCCCGGGACCTGGCCAAGGGCACCGGCAAGGACCTGTGGATGAGCGAGGTCGAGGGCACCTGGGGCACCGGAACCGACTACACCGGCATGGAACCCGGCCTCGGGATCGCCGGCCGGATGGTCGGCGACCTGCGTGAGCTCGAACCGTCCGCCTGGGTGCTCTGGCAACCCGTCGAGGACGCCGGCCCGCAAACCCAGGCGGGCAAGAACTGGGGCAGCATCCACATCCCGTTCACCTGCACGGCGGCCGACACCCTGGCGACCTGTCCGATCCGGACCAACACGAAGTTCGACACGATCCGCAACTTCACCCACTACATCCGGCCCGGCGACCACCTCGTCAAGGTCGACGACCCCGGCAGCGTCGCCGCGGTCAAGCAGAACGGGCTGGGCGCGACGGTGGTCCACGTGAACAGCACGACGTCCGCGCGGGACGTCACCCTCGACCTGTCCCGGTTCGGCTGGGTCACGCCGTGGGCCTCGGTGACGCCGGTGACGACCAGCGCCGCCGGCGCACTGGTCAAGGGCGCGCCGGTCCGGGTCACCGGGAAGACGGCGAGCCTGACGGCCCCCGCGAAGTCGGTCGCGACCTTCGTCGTCGACGGGGTGCTCGGCGTCGCGCACGACGCCGCGGCCGTCCAGCCCGGGCACACCTACCGGCTGCAGGGCGCGCAGAGCGGGAAGTCCCTGACCGCGGCCGGAGACGGCGTCGTCATTCGCACCACGGACGCCGCCGACCCGGCCCAGCGGTGGAAGGTGGTCAAGCTGACCTGGGGCACCGGCAACCGCGAACGCTACCTGGTGGTCGACGCGGCCACCGGCAAGCGGCTCACGGTGCGGGACAATCAGGCCGTCCTGGCGGATCCCGGCACTCCGTGGCCCGCGACGACCGCGCAGTGGATCACGTCCACGACCGGCGACGGCACGTGGACACTGGTCAACGTCGCCACCGGCAGGCTGCTCGAGGTGCCTGGCCAGTCCACTTCGGACGGTGCGCGGGTGTCCACCTGGACGCCCAACTCCGGCGCGAACCAGCGGTGGACCCTCACCGACGCCGCGGGGAGCTGACGATCACTCCGCCGATCCAGGGTTTTTGCGCCGGCTGGCATTGAAGCGCGCTTTCTTCTGACGATTCCCGCACGTGTTCATGTCACACCATTTGCGGGTACGGCTTTGGCTGGTGTCGAAGAAGGCGGCTTGGCAGGTCGGCGACGCGCACAAGGCCAATTTCCCGTCTCGTTCGCCCGCGATGATGCTGATCGCGTCGGCGGCGATCACGCTGAGGGCGTCTTCCACGCTGGAAGCCGAGCTGAGCTGCCATCGCCGCTTGCCATCGGGCGTCAGGACCGCCGCGGCCCGGCCCTGAACGCTGCGGTCGTTGATGACCTGGACAGCGGACACGGGGAGCGCGTCCTGGATCGCGGCCGCCGTCGCGGCGGCGTGAATCGACTCCCTCAGTTCCCGGGCGAGGTCGAGCTGGGCGGTGGTGCAGGAGTCCACGGCGAGGCCGCTCACGGCCAGCCAGTCGACGAGCCGGCGCGGCGTGGGAATGCGCTCCACCGCGTCGCCGCGGCGCTCCGTCAGAGTCGCCGTGAAGCTGGTCGCCAGCACGTTGCCGAGGCGAAAGTCAGGGAACTCGACCCGCATGGAACCACCTTAGCAAGTTGCAGGCAGGCACGAACGCATGTTAGAACCGTCTTAGCCGGTTCACGAAAGGATGCGACCGGTTCCGCGATGGCAGGAGGTCTCATGCCCCGTCCCACCAGCGACGTGCAAGCATTCGAACCCCACGCGACCGACGCCGACCTCGACGACCTGCGCGCGCGACTGGCCGCGGCGCGGCTCCCGGAGGCCGAGACGGTCCACGGCGCCGCGCCCGGCCCTCGCCGATGGGCACAGGGCGTTCCGCTCGCCGACCTCGTCGATGTCGTGAACTACTGGCGCACCGGGTACGACTGGCGGGCGTTCGAAGAGCGCCTCGACCGGATCGGCCAGTTCCGCACGACCATCGACGAGCTGGGCATCCACTTCCTGCACCGCCGATCCGCGCGCGCGGACGCCACCCCTCTGCTCATGACGCACGGCTGGCCGGGCAGCATCGCCGAGTTCGTCGATGTGGTGGACGAACTGGCGGATCCCCAAGACGCGGCCGCGCCGGCGTTCCACGTCGTGGTCCCGTCGCTGCCAGGCTTCGGTTACAGCGACAAGCCGGCCACCACCGGGTGGGGAACCGAGAAGATCGCGGCCGCCTGGGTGGAACTGATGGGACGGCTCGGCTACGGCGAGTTCGCCGCCCACGGCGGCGACTGGGGAGGCAACATCACCACGGTTCTCGGCGGCAGGTTCCCGGCGAACGTTCTCGGCATCCACACGACGTTCGCGGAGGGACCGCCCGGGTTGACAACGGACGGGCTGACGGCGGCCGAGCGCGAGTGGACCGAGGAAACCCGCGACTTCTGGCACCACCGCGCGGCGTACGCGAAGCAGCAGGCGACCCGGCCGCAGACCATCGGCTACTCGCTCGTCGACTCACCGACCGGGCTGCTCGCCTGGATCCTCGACAAGTTCGCCGAGTGGTCGGACACCGAAGACAGCCCGTTCGAGACGATTTCCCTGGACAGGATTCTCGACGACGTCACCCTGTACTGGCTGACGCGGACCGGCGCGTCGGCGGCCCGCATCTACTACGAAAGCCACAACTCGCTGGATCCCGACCTCCGGGTCGACGTCCCGTCGGCGATCACCATGTACCCCCGCGACATCGAGAAGTGCCCGCGCGCCTGGGCGCGGGAGCGGTACCGGCGGATCGTCCGGTGGCGGTCGCCCGAGACGGGAGGACATTTCCCGTCACTGGAGGTCCCCGGGTATTTCGTCAAAGATCTGCGAGAGGGCCTCGCGGCCGTGCTGGCCGCCTGATCGGTGGGCGGCCCGGCGACTCAATGGGCCGAAGACCTCGCGGGTTCGGTGACGACGGCGCCGATCGCCTGGACCAGACCGCGGAGTTCGTCGTCGGTCGTGATGAACGGCGGGCTGAGCTGCAGGGTGTTGCCGCGCAGGGGCCGGGTGACGAATCCGTGCTCCACGAGTTCGTCGGCCACCGCTTCGGCGCTGAGGTCGCCCGCGAGGGTGACTCCGCCGAGCAGCCCGGCGACGCGGGTGCCGGACACGCCGGGCAGAGCGCGCAGCCCCTCGAGTTCCTGGGCCAGCAGGAACTCCAGCTCCACGACCCGCGGCAGCAGCTTCTCCTCCTCCAGCAGGTCGAGGTTGCGCAGGGCGACCGCGCAGGCGGTGGCGTGTCCGGAGTAGGTGGCGCCGTGGCGGAAGACCGGGGTTTCGGCCGAGTCGCGGTAGAACGGCTCCCAGACGGCCGGGGCGACCAGAACCCCGCCGAGCGGGGCGTACCCGGAGGTGATCCCCTTGGCGAACGTCAGCAGATCCGGCGTCAGCCCGTATCGCTCACTGGCGAACATTTCGCCGGTGCGCCCGAATCCGGTGATGACCTCGTCGACGACGAACAGGATGTCGTTGTCGCGGCAGATGCGCTGCAGCCCTTCGAGGTAACCGGGTGCGGGCGGGTTGACGCCGCCGGTGCCCTGGACGGGCTCGGCCACGATCGCCGCGATGCGGTCCGCGCCGATCTCCGCCACGGTGCGCTCGACCGCGGCGATGTCGTCGGCCGAGATCCGGGCGGTCTCGGGGACGAGCGAGTCGGTGCCGTACCCGGCGCGGTTGAAGTCGAGGCCGGCGATGCTGGTGCCGTAGGCGTGCAGCCCGTGATAGGCGAACTCCCGGCTCAGCACGGTCGTCTTGGCCGGGCGGCCCGCGACCTGCCAGTGCCGGCGGGCCAGCTTGCAGGCCACGTCGATCGCGTCGGAACCGCCGCTGTTGAGGATCACCTTGGCCGCCGGGAACGGCGCGAGCGCGGCGAGCCGGTCGGCCAGCTCGACCGCGCGGTCGTTGAGGAACCGGCCGAAGACGTGGTAGGTCTCCAGGCGGCGCATCTGCGCGTAGGCCGCGTCGGCCAGTTCGGCGCGGGCATGACCGACGTTGGCGTGCCACAGGCCGGCGGTGCCGTCGAACAACGCGCGCCCGTCGGCGGTGTGCACGTAACTGCCTTCGGCGCGGGTGACCACGAGCTGACGGCCGAGAACGGAGGGCAGGTGGGCCTGGGCGCTCCACAGCGCGGGCCCGTCGAGGACGGGGAACGCGTTCTCAACCATGGTGCCCTCCAGGGCTGCTCGGTGTGCGGTGCGGCCGAAAGCGTCCATTGAGGACGTTCGAAGAGCCGGGACTGACGGCGTTGCCGGGCCACGACGGACTACCGCAGGGATGGTGAGGTGGTGTCGAAGCGGTTGGGGTGGAGGCCGTTCGCCTCGGTCGCGGGCTCGCCGAACGCGATCGCGACCGCGGCTTCGGCGGACGCCGGGGCGATCTTGAAGCCCAGGCCGGAAAAACCGGTGGCGAAGACCGTGCGCGGCCGCCCCGGCAGACTGCCCAGCAACGGGGCGTGATCCGCCGTGAAGAGGTCCGGGAACGCGTCGGCGCGCACGATGCTCGGGACCAGACCGGGCAGGAACTCGCCCACCGTTTCTTGGGTCTCGGTGATCTCCTCCTCGGTGAGCTCACGCCGGATCCGGTCGGCGTGTTCGGCGGGCGTGGAGCGCCCGTCGAGGGTCGCCTTCACGGTCACCCCGTCGGTGCTCGGCGCCCCGTAGAGCGAGCGGTCGCTTTCGATCCGGATGAAGACCGGGAACCGCTCCGGCGTGAACTCCTCCGGTCGCCGGGCCACGAACCACGTGAGGTAGTTCCGGCGCGGGTGGACGGCGGCCGCGACCGGCGGCGGGAGCAGGCGCGCCGACCAGCCTCCGGCGGTCACGATCACCCGCTCGAACCGCCAGGTGCGCGTCCCGCACCTGAGCACGACCGAGTCCGCTTCCTCGTGGATCTCGTCGATGCCCGTGCCTTCGAGCACTTCGGCGCCGGCCGCCCGCGCGGCCTCCGTCGCGGCGACGACCGCGCGGTCGGTGCGCACGAAGCCCGCTCGCGGGTCGAACAGCGCGCAGTCGTCCGGCCGCAGCCGGTGCTGCGGGTAGCGGGCGGCGAGCTCGTCGTGGTCGAGGAACTCGAACGGGGTGCCGTTCGCCGTCGCGGTGGCGAGCAGCTCCGGCAGGTACTCCCCGTCCCGGGCGCCGATCGACAGACCGCCACACCGGGTCAGGATCTCGTGCCCCGTCTCGGCTTCGAGTTCCGGCCACAACACGTTGGCCCGTTCCAGCAGCGGGGCAAAGCCGGTCCCGCCGCGGTAGGTCATCCGGAACAGTCTCGTGTCGCCGCCGACCGCGCTGCGGGTGTGTCCCGTGGTCCGCGCCTCGAACCCGACGACCTCGCCGGCCCGGGTGCCGGACCGGCGCGCCGCCTGCCACAGGGCCATGCTGCCCACGCTGCCCACGCCGACGACCGCCAGCTTGCCGTCCATCACAGCACCCTTTCGAGGAACTCCTGAGTCCGCCGCTCGGCCGGGTTGGCCAGCACCTCGCGCGCGTCACCACGCTCCACGGCGACGCCGTCGTCCATGAACAGGATGTCCTTGGCGACTTCCCGCGCGAACCCCATCTCGTGGGTGACGACGAGCATCGTCATCCCGAGGTCGGCGAGATCGCGCATGACGGCGAGCACCTCGCCGACCCGTTCGGGGTCGAGCGCGCTCGTCGGTTCGTCGAACAGCATGATGGTGGGGTCCATCGCCAGCGCGCGGGCGATGGCGACTCGCTGCTGCTGACCACCGGAGAGCTGGGCCGGGTACTTCTGCCCGCAGTCCGCCAGCCCCACCCGCGCCAGCAGTTCGGCGGCCTGTGCCCTGGCGGCCTTCCGCGGGACGTTCTTGACCAGTACCGGCCCGGACATCACGTTGGCTTCGGCCGTCATGTTCGGGAAGAGGTTGAACTGCTGGAACACCATGCCGATCCGGGTCCGCTGTTCGGCGAGGCGCTGCGGGGTCACCGCGTGGTACGCGCTCGCGTGCTCCACGTAGCCGAAGTCCTCGCCGTTGACGCGGAGCACGCCCCGGTCGATCTGCTCCAACCCGTTGATACAGCGCAGCAGTGTCGATTTTCCCGATCCGCTGGGCCCGATGATGCAGGAGATCTCCCCGGCCGCCACGGTCAGGTCGATTTCCTTCAGCACTTTGTGGTGCCCGAAGCTCTTGCACAGCTTCCGTGCCACGATCGTCCCGTCGGCGCTCACAGCAACGACTCCTTCACCTTGACTACCGGCCGCGAGGAGCGCGAGAACCGGCGTTCGATCATCGACTGCGGCACGCTGAGGGAGAGTGTCATGATCAGGTACCACAGGCTCGCCACGATCAGCAGCGGGATCGTCTCGTACGTCCGCGCGTAGATCGACTGCGCGCTCTGCAGGAGATCCGCGACGCCGAGCACGCTGACCAGTGACGTTTCCTTGAGCATCCCGATCACCTGGTTGCCGGTCGCCGGGATGATCGCCGGCATGGTCTGCGGGATGATCACCCGGCGCAGCTTGGTGAACCCACTCATGCCGAGCGACTCGGCGGCCTCGAACTGGCCGCGAGGCACCGACGCGAAGCCACCGCGGATGATCTCGGCCATGTAGGCGGCCTGGTTGAGCGAAAGCCCGATGATCGCCGCGGTGAGCGGGGTGATCAGCGCGTTCATGTCCAGCGCCTGGGACACGTTCGTGAAGGGAATGCCGATGGACAGGTTCGGGTACAGCGCGGCCACGTTGAACCAGAACACCAGCTGGACCAGCACCGGGGTGCCCCGGAAGAACGTGATGTACAGCCGGGCGATGCCCGAGATCGGCGCCTGCGGCGACATCCGCATCACGGCGAGAACGAGCCCGAGCACCGTCCCGAGCACCATGCTGACCGCGGTCAGCATCAGGGTGATGCCGACGCCGTCGAGGATCGAGGAAGCGGTGAAGTACTGGAACACCACGTCCCAGCGGAAGTTCTGGTTACTGATCAGCGCGTAGACCAGGCCGGCGACGATCGCGACCGCCACCACCCAGGCGAGGTAGTCCCGGGTGCGCGGGGGCCTGATCCGTTTCTTCTGCTCTGGCTGGAGTCCGGTCACCGGTTGCCTCCTGCTCCTCGTCAGCGATTGCGTCATTTGGGCTGGGGCTTGGAGCGCTCGGCCTTGGTGACGCCCAGACCGGTGAAACCCCAGCGCGACAAGGCTTCCTGGTACTTCGGGCTGTCGATGATCGACTGCAGCGCGGCCTGCACCGCCGGGGTCAGCGGCGAGTTCAGGTTCAGCGCGACAGCCACCGGCAACGGATTCAGCACCGGCTGCAGAACGTCAAAGGCGTTGGGCTGCTTGGCTTTCGCCCAGTTGAGCGACGTCGCGTCGTAGAAGACGCCGTCGATGCGCCGGGAGGCGACCTGGGTCAGCGCGTCGCTGACACTCGGCAGCGAGACGGCCTTGATCGGCTCTTTCCCCTTGCTCACGCAGTTCTGCTGGTTGAGCTTCGGCAGCCACTTGAGCTCCTGGGTGCTGCCGGACTGCACGCCGAGGGTGGCGCCGCACAGCGAGTCCATGGCCAGTTGCTTCGGGTTGCCGTGGGCCGTGGCGACCGTCGAGCCGTTCGTGAAGTAGTTGATCATGTCGAGCACCTTCAGCCGCTCGGCCGAGGTCCCCATGGTCGACACCGTGAGGTCGTAGCGGTTGCCCTGGAGGCCGGGGATGATGACGTCGAACTTGACGTTCTTGATCTCCAGCTTCAGGCCGAGCTTGGCCGCGATGAGCCGGGCGATGTCCGGGTTGAACCCGATCGGGGTCTTGTTGTCCGAAGCCATGAAGGTGGTCGGCGGGCTGCTCAGGTCCTCCGCGCTCACCAGGGTGCCCTTGGCCTTCACCTCGGCGGGCAGCAGGGCGACCGCCGCCGGGTCCGGCTGCACGCCGACCGAGATGTCGTCGGTGTGTTCGGTGGTTGCTGCACCGCCGCCGCCCGCCGCCGGTACCGTCCCCGCGTTGCTGCTGCACGCTGTGAGACTCATAGTCGCGGTGAGGACCACCACGCTCATTGCCGCCTTGACCCGCATTCGATTTCTCCTTCGACGGGGGCTGCCCGGGCGGCGGTAGCGCCGCCGAACGAGCAGAACATGCCCGGGTTCCTGTTGTCTACTGTGTGCGATTCACTGTGGACTGATCCTGCGAGGCGATGATGATCGTGCTCTTGGGCTCGCTCATCGCCTCCACCGCGAACCGGACGCCTTCGCGCCCGATCCCCGAACCTTTGAACCCCCCGAACGGCATCGAATCGATCCGTACGTCGCTCGTGCCGTTGACGACCACGGCACCGGCGTGCAGCCGGTCCGCTGTGGACAGTGCCTCGTCGAGCACGCCGGTGAAGACACCGGCCTGCATCGCCTGGGCGCTGTTCGCCGCCGCGACCGCGGCCGCGACGGACTCGACCGGCACGACCGTGACGACCGGCCCGAACACCTCCCGCACCAGCACGTCGGCGTCCTGCGGCACGTCGGTGAGGACGGTCGGGCGGTAGTACGCGCCGTCGCGCCGGGCGCCGGTGTGCGCACGCGCGCCCCCGGCGAGTGCCGCGCCGACCCACGCTTCGACGCGGGCGGCTTCGGCCTCGCTGATCATCGGGCCGACGTCCGTCGTCCGGTCGGTCTTGGGGCCGACCTTCAGTGCGCGGGCGCCGGCCGTGATTCGCGCCAGCAGTTCTTCGTGGATCGATGCGTCGGCGTAGACCCGTTGGACGGACAGGCAGTTCTGCCCGGCGCACCCGAACGCGCCGCGCACGATCGCGTCGGCGGCGGCGTCGAGGTCGGCGGTGCCGCACACGATCACCGGGTTGTTGCCGCCCAGCTCCATCAGGAGCTTCTTCGGCCCGGCCGCGGCGGCGATCCGCGCGGCCGTGGCCGGCCCGCCGGTGAACGAAACCGCGGCGACACCAGGATGGGTGACGAGCGCGTGCCCGGTTTCCCCGTCGCCGCACACGACCGCGATCCGGGTCGCCGGCACCCCGGCCCGCAGGAGGATCGCCGCCAGGGCCAGCGCCGAGTGCGGGGTGGCGTCCGCCGGTTTCACCACGACCGCGTTGCCGGCCAGCAGCGCCGGGCCGACCTTGTGAGCGACGAGGTTGAGCGGGTCGTTGGACGGCGTGATCGCCGCGACGACGCCGAGTGGTTCGCGGACGAACCAGCCGCGTTTGCCCTCGCCCCGGTCGCTGTCGGCGAACTCGAGCACCTCGCCGCGCAGGACTCCGGCCGCCGCCGCCGACAGGCGCAGTGTCTCGGCGCAGCGCCGGACCTCCTGCTCGGCCTCGACGATGGTCTTGCTGCCTTCGGTGTGGATGATCCCGGCCAGCCAGGCCGCCTCGTCCCGCACGAGCCGGGCAGCCTCGTCCAGGGCCTCCCGCCGCTGCCACAGCGGCCACGGCTCGGTGACCGCGCGGGCCGCGGCGCGGACGGCGGCGTCGACGTCGGCCGCGTCGTTGCGCGCGACCCAGCCGACGGGCGCGCCGTCGTGCGGGTCGGACACCGGCAGGGTGAGCTCGCCGGTCTGCCACTCGCCGTCGACCAGCGCCCCGCCCGGCAGGCCGAACGACGCGGTCACCGTGGCCGTGGCGGTCATGAGATCGCGTCCAGCACGCGCGCCCCGCCACCGATCAGCGGCAGGAACCACGGACGGCCGAAGTGCCCCGGCACGGGCGGGAACTTGACGTCGCCCCAGATGTTGGCCTCGGCGTCACCGGACATGAAGCGGGCCATCCGCTGGCCCATGTACGTGGCCATCTGCACCCCGTGCCCGCTGTAGCCGACCGAGTAGTGCACACCGTCGCGCTCGCCCGCGTGCACGAGCTGGTCCATCGACAGGTCGACCAGGCCACCCCACGTGTAGTCGACGCGGGTGCCCGCGAGGTACGGGAACACCTCGGACATCGCCTTGACGAGGATCTGCCCGCTCCGGACGTCGGAGTCGGGGCTCGACATGGCGAACCGGGCCCGGCCGCCGAAGAGCAGCCGGTTGTCGGGGGTGATCCGGAAGTAGTAGATGAGGTTCTTGCTGTCCGACGCCTGCCGCCGGTGGGGCAGGATCCGGTCCACGACGTCCTGGGCGAGCGGCTCGGTGACGATGATGAAACTGCCGACCGGGATCACCCGCCGCCGCAGCCACGGCGTCACCTTGCCGGTGTACCCGCTGGTCGCGATCAGGACCTGGTCCGCGTGCAGGCGGCCGCGGGTCGTCTGGAGGACGTGCCCGCCGCCCGGGTCGCGGTCCAGCACGGTGACTTCGGCGTTCTCGCAGATCGTCGCGCCGAGCGTGTCGGCGGTGGCCGCGAGGCCGTGGACGAACTTGCCGACGTGCAGGCCCGCGGCGAGCGGGTCGACGGTGGCGCCGTGGTAGAAGTCGGAGCCGATTTCGCGGTGGATCTCCGCCTTGGGGACGGTGACGACCTCGTGCCCGGCGAGGTCCGCGAGAGCCTTCTGGGTCTTCAGCATCGCCTGGAAGTGCGACGGGCGGTAGGCGAGGGTGAGCTTGCCCGACCGCTCGAAGTCGCAGTCGATCCCGTGCTCGGCGACCAGCTTCTCGATGCTGTCGATCGCGTCGTTGTAGGTGCGGAACATCGAGACCGCGCGGTCGGCGCCGTACCGTTTGACGGCGGTGCCGAAGCCGATCGCCAGTCCGGTGGTGGCCATGCCGCCGTTGCGGCCCGACGCACCCCAGCCGATGGTGTTCTGCTCCAGCACCGCGACCGACGCGCCGAGCTTGCGCAGCTCCACGGCCGCCGAGGTCCCGGTGAGGCCGCCGCCGACGACCGCGACGTCGACCCGCTCGGGGATCGCCGTACGCCGGTGGTCCGCGCCGGGAACGGCGGTGTCCTGCCAGTAGGAAGTCAGTTTCATCGTCGCTCAGAGCCCCAGCAAGCCGTTGAGCTCATCGAGCGAATCGACCTTGGTGTAGCCGTACACCGGCGCCGGCGGGTCGTAGCCGCGGTCGAGCAGCACGGTGTTCGTGAAGCCGAGGTCGTAGGCCGGCATCAGGTCGTACCGGGTGTGCGAGGAGACGTGCAGGAACTCCTCCGGCGGGGTGTTCAGCTGGTCGAGCATGTACTCGAACGCGGCGTAGCGGGGCTTGTAGAAGCCGGACTGCTCGGCGGTGTACACGGCGTGGAACTCGGCTCCGAGCTTGGGGACGCTGACGTCGAGGTAGCTGGTGTCGGCGTTGGAGAGGATCACCAGCGGGTAGTGCTCGCCCAGCTTCTTCAGCGGGTCGGGGATGTCGGCGTGCGGCCCCCACGACAGCACCGCGTCGGAGAAGCGCTGACCGGCGTCCTCGGCGACCGCCAAGCCCCACTTCTTGCAGGTACGGGCAAAGGCGTCGTGGAGGACCTGCTTGTACGCGTAGAACTCGCCGCAGACCTGGTCGTACCGCAGCGCCCGGAAGTCGGTCACGAACCGGTCGAACTGCGCGGGCGTCAGCCGGTCGCCGACGAGCTCGCGGGTGACCGGGGTGATCTGGAAGTCGATGAGCGTGCCGTAGCAGTCGAACGAGACGTACTTCGGCCGGAAGGCTGAGTCGATCACGGTGGCCCTTTCCAGGTGAAGCGGAGGTGTCCGGCAGGAGGAGACAGTAAGCCGGGTCACTGTAAACTGTCAACAGTTTGCTGTGAACGTTGTGTGTCGACTGGTGTATCGTCAACAGTCTTCAGTGAACGAACAACCACCGTAGGTCTCACAACAGGGGGAACGAATGAAGAACCTGAACCTCCAGGCCATCGACTACCAGTCGGTGTCCGGCACGATCGCCACTCAGATCAGGAACAACATCCTCGGCGGCATCCTGCAGCCATCCCAGCCGCTGTCCGAGTCCGAGATCGCCAAGCAGCTCGGCGTGTCACGCGGCCCGGTGCGCGAGGCACTGCAGCGGCTGGTCCAGGAGGGGCTCCTGGTCCGCATCCCCAACCGCGGCGTCTTCGTCACCGACATCACGCCCGAGGACATCGCCGAGATCTACGAGGCCCGCCAGACACTGGAAGCCCGCTGCGGGACGAAGGTGCTGGCCGCCGACGACGGCGCCCTCGAAGGAACCGTGCGGGAACTGCAGGCGATCGTCGACGAGATCGGCCCGGCCGAGCGATCCGGCCGGTGGCGCGAAGTCGTCGAGCTCGACCTGCGCTTCCACAGCACCCTGGTGGCCGCGTCCGGCAACTCTCGGATCCAGCGCGCCTACTCCACACTGATCGCCGAGTCGTCGTTGTCGATCAACCGGCTCGAGCGCTGGTATCCCTCCGACGACTCGCTCCTCGCGGAACACCAAGCCATCGTCGACGCGCTGGTGGCACGGGACCAAGCCGCCTTCACCCGGGCACTCGACCTCCACTACCTGCAGACGCTCACGGAAAACACGGGGCAGAGCCGGCGCGGCTGACGCGGATCCGTCGTGAGTGGCAATGAGGGTCGGAACCCGACTTACCACTCACGACGAGCCGCGGCAGACCACGTCTAGAGGCCCAGCAACGGGGGAACCTGGGAGAGCAGGTTGACCTCGTAGTAGCCGTAGCCGGGGGTGCTGGGCTCGAACCCGCGGTTGACGTGGACCTTGTGCGTGATGCCCAGGTCGTTCGCGGCCATCAGGTCGTAGCGGGGGCTGGCGGAGACGTGCAGGATCTCCTCCGGCCCGCAGCCGAGCTGGTCCAGCATGTACTCGAACGCCTGGTACCGGGGCTTGTAGGCCTGGGCCTGCTCGGCGGTGTAGACCGCGTGGAACGGGGCACCGAGCTTCTCGACGTTGCTCATCACCTGGTTGTCGGCCGCGTTGCTGAGGATGACCAGGGGGTAGCGGGAGGCCAGCGTCCGCAGCGCTTCGGGCACCTCGGGGTAGGGACCCCAGGTGGGGATCGCGTCCACGATGGCCTGGCTGTCGGCCTTGCGGTACGGCAGGTCGAAGCGTTCCAGGGCCTTGCGCAGCGAGTCGTGGATGATGTCGGGGAACGGCTTCCAGGGGTTCAGCACCTCGTCGAGACGCTGCCACTTGAACCTGGCCAGGACTTCGTCCATCCGGTCGTCGGGGACGATGTCGGCCAGCAGCTTGCGGGTCAGGTCCGTGATGTGCCACCGGATCAGCGTCCCGTGCATGTCGAACGTGATGTACTTCGGCTCGAACTCGATCATGGCGATTTTCCTTTCGTGGCCCGGCCGGACGCCGGGACCGTGGGGGTCAGAAGGGGATGGCGACGTACTTGTCCTCGAGGAACCCGTCGATCCCGACGCGGCCGCCTTCCCGGCCGAGGCCGGACTGCTTGACGCCGCCGAAGGGCGCCGCCGGGTTGGACACGAGGCCGGTGTTGAGACCGACCATGCCGGTCTCCAGGCGCTCGCTGACCCGCAACGCCCGGTCCAGCGAGCGGGTGAACACGTAGCCGACCAGGCCCCACTCGGTGTCGTTGGCGGCAGCGAGGGCTTCCTCTTCGGTGTCGAACGCCGTGATCGCGGCGACCGGGCCGAAGATCTCCGTCCGCATGAGAGCGGCGTCGCCGGAAACGCCCGTCAGCACGGTCGGCGGGTAGAAGCAGCCCGGCCCGGCCGGCAGTTCGCCGCCGGTGAGGACCTCGGCGCCGTGCGCCACGGCGTCGCGCACGAGGCTGTCGACCTTGTGCCGGCCCGCGTCGTCGATGAGCGGCCCGACGTCCACGCCGGGCTCGGTGCCCGGCCCGACGGTGAGCGCGGCCATCCGGGCGGCCACCCGGGACGCGAACTCCCCGGCGACCGAGCGGTGGACGAAGATGCGGTTGGCGGCGGTACACGCCTCTCCCATGTTCCGCATCTTCGCGAGCATCGTGCCTTCCACCGCGACGTCGAGATCGGCGTCGTCGAAGACCAGGACCGCGGCGTTGCCGCCCAGTTCCATCGACGTGCGGACGACCGTGTCGGCGCACTGGGCGAGCAGGATCCGGCCGACCTGGGTGGAGCCGGTGAAGGAGAGCTTGCGGATCTGCCCGCCGCGCAGCAGGGGCTCGACGACCCCGGCCGCGTCCGAGGTCGGGACGACGTTGAGGACACCGTCGGGCAGCCCGGCCTCGGTCAGGATCGCGGCGAGGGCCAGGGTGGACAGCGGGGTCTGCGGCGCCGGCTTGAGCACCATGGTGCAGCCCGCCGCCACCGCCGGGCCGATCTTGCGGGTGCCCATGGCCAGCGGGAAGTTCCACGGCGTGATCAGCAAGCAGGGTCCCACCGGCTGGCGCATGACGAGGATGCGGTTTCCGCCGTCCGGGGCCGTGGACAGCCCGCCGTCGATCCGCACCGCCTCTTCGGAGAACCAGCGGAAGAACTCGGCGGCGTAGGCGACCTCCCCGCGGGACTGCGCCAGCGGTTTGCCCATTTCCAGCGTCATGAGCAGGGCGAGCTCTTCGGTGCGGGAGACGACGATCTCGTAGGCGCGCCGCAGGATCTCGCCGCGCACGCGGGGCGGGGTCGCGGCCCAGCCGGGCTGGGCGGCGGCCGCGGCGTCGGCAGCCCGCTTGGCGTCGGCGGGTGAGGCGTCGGCGACCTGGGCGAGCTCCTTCCCGGTCGCCGGGTCGTCGACGGACAGTGTGCGGCCCGCCTCCGCGTCCTGCCAGGCACCGGCGATGAAGAGCTGCTTGGGGACCTGGTCGATGACGTTCATGGGTGGTCTCCGTTCGGAATGCCGGGGTCAGGAGCGGGGGCCGGGCGGAAGAAGCTGTGTTGATTGTCGACGATTATCGTCAACTGTCAACAGTTTACATTGAGTCGTCGCCGATTCACTCTCGGCGAGCCGCGAGTGCGCGCTCCACGTTGGTCCAGTCGTCCTTGGCGTGGCTGAGCGCGTAGGCACGCCGGTTCGGTGCGCGCTCCGCGCGCCAGTCGGTGATCAGCGCACGCAGCGTGAGCCGGGCGAGTGCGGCCACCGGGAGCACCAGGAGTTCCCGGCCCCCGAGCGGGCGCACGCGGGTGTAGCCGGCAGCGAAAGCGCGCGCCTCCAGCCACGGGTCGTGCGGAGTCCGGCCGAGCAGGTTCGCCATCGGCACCGCGGGGTCGAAGACCACGGCACTGCGCACCGCGTCGCCGAAGTCGATCACGCCGATCACGAAGTCCTCGCGCTCCGGGTCGACGACGACGTTGTGGGGACTGAAGTCCCCGTGGATCACCTGCGTTTCGAGGTGACCCAGGTGCGG
Source organism: Amycolatopsis sp. NPDC051128 (assembly GCF_040682715.1). Lineage (NCBI taxonomy): Bacteria > Bacillati > Actinomycetota > Actinomycetes > Pseudonocardiales > Pseudonocardiaceae > Amycolatopsis > Amycolatopsis sp. NPDC051128. Next base: position 275,583 of record NZ_JBFBBN010000002.1, read on the forward strand.
GACGACCGCGGCGTCGAAGAGGCGGAAGACCTCCCTGGCCAGCCGGGCGTGCCGGGGGTCCGGCGTGTGCTCGGCGAGTCCGGTCAGCCGGTGGAAATGGCGGATGTCCCACACCAGCCCGCGCCGGTCCGCGGGATGGGTGAACGCCGCGAGCGCGAGGTCGACCCGGCCCAGCATCTCACCGGCGCGGGCGAGCTGACCCGGTTCCGCGTTCGTCCGCGCCAGGACCTCGCCGTCGACGAAGCCGAGTACCCGGAGAACGCGGGTCCTGCCGTCGCGCGCCGCGAGAACGACGTTGTCGGCCCCATCCACCGTCATCTTCACCCGCTGGACCGGCAGCTCCGGGGCAGCGTCCTCGAGAAAGCGCATCGCGGCGGTCTGGAGCGCGACGACGGACTCCGGCTCGTCCGGCGGGGAGACCTTCACGAGGTAGTCCCCCGAGCCGGTCCTGAGCCGGAAGGTGTCGTCCTTCTCCGTCGCCAGCCTCTCGAGGTTTCCCTCGACGTGGTAGTGCTTCTCGACGAGGGCGCTCACGAGCGCCACGTCCATGGGCTCGTGCGACGACGCCAGGCCGCTCTCCTCGAAGAGCCACTGAGCGAAGCTCGCGTCCGGTGCGGTGGTCACGATCGTTTCCTTCGGGCGGGCCGCTACAGCCGGACCTTCGCGACCTCGGCGAAGGTCTCCAGGAACCGGGTCACGTCCGCGGCGGTGAAAGCCAGGGGCGGACGGATCTTCAGGACGTTCGCGGCCTGGCCCGTGCCGCTGATGAGGACCCGGCGATCGCGCAGGTCGTTGATGACCTCCTCGGCACGCGCTCGATCCGGCTCGCTCGCCTGCCGGTCCCCGACGATCTCCACACCGACGTACAGGCCGCTGCCGCGGACCTCGGCGACGTGCGCGGAGTCCTTCGTGATCTCTTCGAGCCCCTTCCGGAGGGCCGTGCCGTTCTCGAGGACGCGCTGCTGGACGTTCTCCTCCTCGAAGACGTCCAGCACCGCGGCACCGGCGGCCACCGGGATCGAGCTGCCACCGAAGGTGTTGAAGTAGCGGACGTTCCGCCCGAACTCGTCGGAGACCTCGGGGCGGAACACGACACCGGAGATCGGCATCCCGTTGCCCATCGGCTTGCCCATGGTGACGATGTCCGGCAGCACGCCGTGGCGGCTGAAGCCCCACATCGTCTCCCCGAGCCGGGCGAACCCCGCCTGCACCTCGTCCGCGATGTAGACCCCGCCTGCCGCGTGCACCTCTTCGACCATGCTCCGCAGGTAGCCGACCGGGTCGGTGAAGATCCCGTCACTGGAGTACGCGCCGTCGGTGATCAGAGCCGCGAGCCGGAACCCGTGGCGCTCGAGATCGTCGATCGCGCCGCGGATCTGACCACGCATGTGCTCGGCGAGCGAGACCCCGGGCGCGGCGAGCCGCGGGTCGGGCGGATCGATGACGCGGACGTTCGGCCCCAGGGGTGAGCCTGCGCCCAGCGTGGGTGAGAAGCTCGCGACCTCACTGGTGATGCCGTGATAAGCCCACCGGGTCACGATGATCCCGGTGCCGCCGGTGTGGAACTTCGCCACCCGCGCCGCGAGATCGTTGGCTTCCGAACCGCTGCAGGCGAGACTCAGCCTGCTCAGTCCTTCGGGGAAGGTCGCGAGCAACCGCTCGGCGTAGGCGACCAGTGACTCCTGGACGTAGCGCGTGTTGGTGTTGACCGTCGCCACCTGGCGGGCGACCGCTTCGGCCACGTGCGGGTGAGCGTGGCCGACGCAGGGAACGTTGTTGTACGCGTCCAGGTAGTCGTTGCCGTCGCGGTCGATCAGGTGCGCCCCGTGCCCGGAGACGAACTCGACCGGCTCCCGGTAAATGAGCGTGTAGCCGGGACCGAGCACCTCGCCGCGGCGGCGGATGGTCTCTCGGAGGGTCGCGGGAAGCTCGCCCAGCACCCGGGGGTCGAACCGGTTGGGGTAGTTGGCGATTGCCCGACTCAACGTCGAAGTCATCGGCGGTTACCTTCAGTCTCGGTCGGTGTTGCTCGCTGATGGACCGACCATAGCACAGTTCGTTCCAGTTCCAACCTGAAACTTTTAACCTCGGGTGCTTCCGCCGGGAAAGTCCCGTTTGGACGGAGCCCCGCGTCGGCCGCGCGCCCCGAGCACCGCATCCCGCAGCCGTTCCCGGGCCGGCGCCAGGCAGGCGAACACCGCCCCGCGTGCCGTGGACAGACCGACGACCTGCGGCACGGTCTTGATCTCGGGAGCCGCCGGGAGGATCCGGTCGAGGCGGCTGCGCACCTCGGGAAGAATCTCCTCGACGAGCGGGCACAACCGGCCCGCGAAGTAGACCGTCTCCGGGTCCAGCGTCACGGCGACAGCGCTGGTGGCGGTCACGATCGCCGCGGTGAACGCGTCCAGCACCCCGGCGCGCGCCGCGTCGTCCCGCCGCCCTCGCCAGAGTTCCTCGACGCGCGTCAGATCCAGTCCCCGGCCACGGGCGAACTTGAGGAGGCCGCGCGCACTCATCAGCCCCTCGAGCGTCTCCTGGCCGGCACCGGCGCAGAGGACACCGATCCCGCCGAAAGCCGGCGTGCGCCCCCGGGCGAGTTCGTGTTCGGTGCAGCCGGCGAAGTTCAGCACGCTGCTGACGTTGAAGAGCGCGGCGTTCCTGATTCCGGTGTCCTCGGCCAGGATGCCCAGCAAGGACGCGTTGGCGTCACTGTCCACGAGCACGGGAGCGTGGACCAGATCCACGATGGCGCGATGGAGGCCGGAGCCCGTGAAGATCTTCATCGACCGCGACGGACTGAAGATCTCCGTGCCGTCGCGGACCCGGCCGGGCACCGCGACGACCATCTGGCGGAGGGGTCCTCGCGCGGCCGCGGCGGTCTTCTCGACCAGGCCGGCCAGCCACACGGCGGCGGCGCCGACCTCGTCGTGGTTCGGGGTCGGCGCGACCACGTGGCACACCTCGCGGCCCCGCAGGTCGGCGACCAGGACACAGGTGGTCAGCACGCCGAAACTGACCCCGGCCACGTGCCCGGTCGTGTCAGGCACGTCCAGATAGGTCGATCGCCTGCCTCGGCCGGTGACCGCGCCGACCCCGCCGTCGGCGACGAAACCGTCCGCACGGAGTTCTTCCACCGCCCGCGACACCGTGGCCTTGCTCAGGCCGGTGAGTTCGATGACCTCGTTGCGTGTCAACGGTGCCTGGGAAAGGACCACCTCGAGGACCGCGGCCTTGTTGTAGTCACGCGATGTGGGGTTGCTCGTCACCTCGTGACCATAGCGGTAAAAAGTTTCAGATTGGAACTGAAACCATGAGTGATACGCTCCCCGCCGACGACAGCTCGACCTGGAGCGACGGCAGGAGAAGCGCGATGAAGTTCACCCCGTACTGGCTCGACACCGCACCGAAGGGACCCGACCGGTCGGGAACCGAGATCGGCGGCCGCGTCGGCGTGGCCATCGTCGGAGCCGGCCTCACCGGCCTGTCGGCGGCACTGCACCTGGCGCGCAAAGGTGCCGACGTGCACGTCTTCGAGCGCGAGACGGTCGGCTGGGGCGCTTCGGGCCGCAACGGCGGCATGGCGACCACGGGCATGGCGATCGGGTTCCGCGACGCGATCGACCGCTACGGGGTCGACGCCGCCAAGGCGTACTACCTGGCGTACATCGAAGCGCTCGACACCGTCGAGAAGCTCGTCGCCGACGAAGGAATCGACTGCCACTTCGCCCGTTCCGGCAAGCTGGTCCTCGCGGCGAAGCCGGCCCACCTCGACGGCCTGCGCAAGACCCAAGCCGCGCTGGCCGACCACCTCGGCCGCGAGACCCACCTGGTGCCGAAGAGCGAACTCGGCGCCGAGATCGGATCCGGCTCCTATCACGGCGGGCTCATCGACCCCCGGTGTGGCGGCCTGCACGTCGGCAAGTTCGTCAAAGGGCTCGCCGAGGCCGCGGCGCGGGCCGGCGCCACGATCCACGAGAAAGCACCCGTCGAGCAGGTCAAGCGACTCGGCGGCACGAAGCACGAGCTGGTGACACCGCGCGGGACCGTCCAGGCCGATCAGGTCCTCGTCGCGACCAGCGGCTACACCGGCCGGCCGTTCCGCTGGCTCCAGGTCAGGATCGCCCCGGTCGGCAGCTTCATCATCGTCACCGAACCACTGGGCGAGGAGGTCTGCGACCGGTTGCTGCCGAACCGGCGGATGGCCTCGACGACCAAGAACCTCCTGCACTACTTCCGGATCACCCCGGACCACCGGCTGCTGTTCGGCGGCCGCGCCCGGTTCGCGATGTCCAGCCCCCAGTCGGACGAGAAGAGCGGGCAGATCCTGCGAAAGGCGATGACCGACGCCTTTCCCCAGCTGGCGCACGCCCGCATCGACTACTGCTGGGGCGGCCTGGTCGACATGAGCATGGACCGGATGGTGCACGCCGGCCGGCAGGACGGCCTGTACTACTCGGCCGGCTATTCCGGCCACGGCGTCCAGATGGCCACGCACATGGGCAAGCAGATGGCCGAATACCTCGACGGGCGGCCGGAGGCCAACCCCTGGCGAGACTTGGCGTTCACGCGGATCCCGGGACATTTCGGCCCGCCGTGGTTCCTGCCCTTCGCCGGCGCTTACTACAAGTTCCGGGACCTCATCGGGTAGACCCTCGTCAACTGTTGACAGTTGACGATTCGTCGCGGACACTCATTACTGAGCAGTCCCGGTGGGGCCGAACCACGTCTGCCCGGTCGTGATCAATTTCGATGAGCTGATCGTCACCGACAGGGCGGGCACGTCACCGCGGCGGTGGCCGGTCGACGCCCGCGGATTCCTCAGCTGACCCGGCCCATCCCCCGAAGGAATGCCTGACATGAGACTCGAGAACGTCACCGCCCTCGTGACCGGCGCCGGCAGCGGAATCGGGGAGGCGGTGAGCGCGCGGTTCCGCCGCGAAGGCGCACGGCTGCTCCTCACCGGCCGCCGGGAGCGGCTCGACACCGCCGAGCCCGGCGACCTGTACGTCCCCGGAGACCTCAATGACGAAGCGTTCGTCGAGCGGCTGGCCCGCCAGGCCGCCGAGTCCTTCGCCACCGTCGACGTCGTCGTCCTCAACCACGGCCTGCAGGTCAGCGGCCCGCTCACCGAGATGGCCTACGACGACGCGAAGAACGTGCTCCACAGCAATCTGCTCAGCGCGTTCCTGGTGATGAAGCACTTCGCGCCGCTGATGCCGCCCGCGGGAGGCTCGTTCGTCTGCGTCAGCTCACGGCTCGGCATGGTCGGCAAGTCCGAGGAAGTCCTGTACTCCGCCGCCAAGGGCGGCCTGATCATGCTCGCCAAGGGCGCGGCGATCGAATGGGCCCCGCGCGACATCCGGGTCAACGTCGTCGCGCCGGGCCTGACCGCCACCCCGATCATCGAAGCGTCGTTCCGGCGCAGGCCCGACCCCGAGGCCTACCGCCGCCAACGCGAGGACCAGATCCCCCTCCGACGGCTCGCCAGCCCCGAAGAGATCGCCGACGCGATCCTCTTCCTCGCGTCACCGGAGTCGTCCTACATCACCGGAGCGGTCCTCCCGGTCGACGGCGGCTACACCGCGTTCTGAACACTCCGGAGCCTCCGACGTCGGCCCGCCCCCGTAGCCCGTTCAGCGGGGATCGGCCGGCGGCTCAGTGCGCGAGCACGTCCGGGAAGCCGAACGTCGCGACGAGCGCGGGATCGTGGAACTTGATCACGCGGGCGACGCCGGTGGCGGTGGGGGCCAGCACCACGGCGCCGTCGGCTCGGAGCGTGCCGTGCGCGTCCCGGTGGTACACGACGGCCGCGGGCTGGCCGTTGGCGGTGGTGGCGATCATCCGCCAATCGCCCGGCGTACCCAGCACGTACGCGGCCAGCACGTGGACGCACATCGCCCGGCCGGCCTGCCAGCCGCGGAACGGCGTCGCCTCCAGGGTGGCGTCGGCGCGCAGCACCTGCTCCAGCAAGGCGGCATCGGAGCCCTCGAACGCCGCGATGTAGCCGTCGAGCAGCGCCCGCGCCCGCTGGTCGGTCGGTTCGAGCAGGTGCTCGGGCGCCGGCTCCAGTTCGTCCAGCCGGGCACGAGCGCGCTGAAGACCGCTCTTCACCGCCGCGGTGGTGGTGTCGAGGATCTCCGCGGTCTCGGCCGCGGAGAACGCGAGCACTTCGCGCAGGAGAAGGATCGCTCGTTGCCGGGCGGGCAGGTGCTGCAAGCTCGCGATGAGCGCCAGCCGCACCGATTCGCGCGCGACCACCACCGCCGCCGGATCATCGGCGGGCGGGCTGATCCACGAGTCCGGCAACGGTTCCAGCCACGAGACCTCGCCCGGCGCGACCGGACCCGGCACGCGGCCGGGTTCGTCACCCGGGCCGGCCAGTCCCGACGGCAGCAGCCGGATCCGGCGCGGCTCCAACGCCCGCAGGCATACGTTGGTGGCGATCTTGTAGAGCCAGGACCTGATCGACGCGCGGTGCTCGAATCCCGGGTAGGAGCGCCACGCCCGCAAGTACGTCTCCTGCACCAGATCCTCGGCGTCGTGCGCCGAGCCCGCCAGGCGGTAGCAGTGCGCCAGCAACTCCCGCCGGAACCGCGCCGTCTCGGCCTCGAACCGATCTTGCTCCCGCGGCGCCCGCACCTCCGATGTCACGCCGCGAGCCTAGTGCGGCGGCATTTTCGCGGAGGCGGCATCGGACGATCAGACCTCATCGAGCCGCAGGATCATGCCGCGGAAAGTCGTATAGCGGGCCAGGTTCGCCGCGGCGTCCTCGGCGGTGCGCCGGCCGATCTCGGACCCGAGCGCGGCTTCGAGCGCGGGCAGGTCGTCCCAGTCCAGCATCACGACCAGGTAGCACGGCTCGCCGATCACGGCTGCCGGCTCGTGACTGCGGGTGTAACGGCGCAGGCCCGGATACTGCTTCGCCAACGGGATGTGGACCTCGTTGTAGTGGCGCTCGAACGCGTCGATGTCGGAGGGCTCGTCGTACATCACGACGAATCGCGCCCTCGGCGTGACGGCTGGATCGACGGTCATCTGTTTCGACTCCTGTCATGGGAACCTGGGGTGGCACCGGCTCGGTACGAAGGGTTTCTCAGGGCAGCAGGGCCAGTTTTCCGACGGTGGCTCTGGTTTCCAGTTCCGCGAGCGCTTTCGGACCGTCGGCCAGGTCGTACGCGGTGGGCCGGCCGGGGGTCAGCACGCCGGCGGTGATCAGCGCGGACAGCTCGCCCATGACCTCGCCGAAGATCCGCGGCGCGGCTTGGATCAGCGTCCCGATGTTGAGGCCGATGACGTGAACTTGGTGCTGGTACACCAGCTCCCAGTTGGAGATCGAGGCTTCCCCGCCCGCCACGCCGTAGACGACGACCCGGCCGGTGACCCGCTTGGCCGCGGCCAAGCTGGCCTCGAAGGTGGCGCCGCCCGCCGACTCCAGCACCACATCGACGCCGGCGCCACCCGTCAGCCGCAGGACCTCGGTGGCGAGATCGCCGCCAAGGGAGTCCAGGACGTGGTCGGCGCCCAGCGCGAGCACGGTCTCGTGCTTGCCCGGCGAGGCGGTCGCGATGACCGTCGCACCGTAGTGCTTGGCCATCGTGACCGCGGCCTGGCCGGTCGCCCCCGCCGCGGCGTGGACCAGCACGGTCTGCCCGGCGGTGAGGCCGCCCAGCGGCTTGAGCGCGGCCAGCGCGGTCGGCCGGTTCACGACCAGGCCCAGCGCCTCCTGCTCCGTCCAGCCGGCCGGCACCGGCATCGCCGCCGCCGCGGGCAACAGCATGTACTCGGCGAAAGCGCCGTTTCCGACGCCGACGACGCGGGCCCCCGGCCGCGGGCCGGTCACCGCCTCGCCCACCGCCACGACTTCCCCTGCCGCCTCGAAACCGGCCACGTACGGCGGCCGCGGGCCATCCAGGAACGTGCCGTGGGCCTTCGAGATGTCGGCGAAGTTGACGCCGGCGGCGCCGACGCGGATCAGGACCCCGCCCCGACCGGGAACGGGCACCGGGGCATCCGTGACCAGCCGCATGTCCTGGGGGCCGTTGAGGGAGGTCTGCTGCAACGCGCGCATGGTCGCGGGAGTGTCCATCGGCGATCGGCCTTTCGTTTTCGGCGTGCCCGGCGGGAGGCGCGGCCCGCGCCTCCTGCCAGGTAGATCCCGGCCACCCCGGAAAGGAATCGGCCACCGTCGACTCGCACCACCCCTGTCCGGCGGCTACGCTCGACCGGCACCGTCTCAACGAGACTCGATGAGACGAAAGGATGCCGATGGCGGTCGACGTCAGCCCCCGCAAGCTGGTGCGCCGCGCGCCCGCCGAGGTCGCCGCGTTCATGTTCGACCCCGCCAACGACCTGCGCTGGACCGGCGGCATCACCGCCAGCACACCCGCACAGCCCGGCCCGCTGATCGAAGGCGCCACCGTCGAGCGGACCGCACGGTTCCTCGGCCGCACCTTCACCTACGGCTACGTGGTCACCCGCCACGAACCGGATCGGCTCGTGGAACTGAAGGTCGATCGCCCCTTCCCCATGACCGTCCGCTACGAACTCGAACCACACCCCGACGGCACCCTGGTGACCATCCACGCCACCGGAGCGCCCGGCCGTTTCTTCGGCTGGGCCACCGCGCTGATGGCTCGCAAGGTCCGCCAAAGCATCACCGCCGACCTCGACCGGCTGCGACGCTGCCTGGAGAGCGGCTGACGACGCCCGCAGCGGACGGTCACTGTGTCGATCGTTACTAATCCGACCACAGCCACGGCCGAATGGCTTAGCAGCAACAGTTACGTGCCGCGTGAGGGTCGGCCTACTTTTGGCCGGATTAGTACTTCGGGGTCTTCTCGACCCACCTCTTGCGCAGCCACAGGCTCACGTAAACCAGCCCGACCAGGGCCGGGACCTCGATCAGCGGCCCCACGACACCGGCGAGGGCCTGGCCGGACGTCACGCCGAACACGCCGATCGCCACCGCGATCGCGAGTTCGAAGTTGTTGCCCGCCGCGGTGAACGCGAGCGTCGTGGTCCGCGCGTACGACAATCCGGAGGCCTTGCCGAGCAGGTAGCCGCCGCCCCACATGATCGCGAAGTAGGCCAGCAGCGGCAACGCGATCCGCGCGACGTCCAGCGGCCGGGAGGTGATCGTCTCGCCCTGCAGCGCGAACAGCACGACGATCGTGAACAGCAGCCCATAAAGCGCGATCGGGCCGATCTTCGGCAGGAACTTGCCCTCGTACCAGTCGCGGCCCTTGCCACGCTCTCCGGCCCGCCGGGACAGGTAACCGGCGGCGAGCGGAATCCCAAGGAAGATCACGACGCTCAGGGCGATTTCCCACGGCGAGAAGGAGACGCTTGTCGTGTCGAGGCCGAGCCGGCCGGGCAGCAGATCCAGGTAGAACCAGCCCAGCACGCCGAACATGATCACCTGGAACACGGAGTTGAGCGCGACGAGCACGGCGGCGGCTTCCCGGTCGCCGCAGGCGAGGTCGTTCCAGATGATCACCATGGCGATGCAGCGGGCGAGCCCGACGATGATCAGCCCGGTCCGGTAGTCCGGCAGGTCCGGCAGCAGCAGCCACGCGAGCGCGAACATCAAGGTAGGGCCGAGGATCCAGTTCAGGACCAGCGACAGGACCATGGTGCGCCGGTCGCGGGTGACGGTGTCCAGCTTGTCGTAGCGGACTTTGGCCAGCACCGGGTACATCATCAGCAGCAGCCCGAGCGCGATCGGCAGCGACACCTGCCCGATCTTGACGGCCTCGAGCACGCCCTGCAGACCGGGAACCACGCTGCCGAGCAGCAGGCCCACGGCCATCGCGGCGATGATCCAGACGGGCAGGAACCGGTCCAAGAAGGACAGTCGGTGCAGAACGTCGGCGTCAGCGGTCTGGGTCACGGACCGGGCCTCCTGGTTCGGGATGTTCAGTTGTCGAGGAGTTCGGCGACGAGGCCGCGGACGCGGCGGTCGATCTCGTCGCGGATCGGGCGGACCGCGTCCACGCCCTGCCCGGCCGGGTCTTCGAGGGGCCAGTCGAGGTACCGCTTGCCCGGGAAGACCGGGCAGGTGTCGCCGCAGCCCATCGTGATCACGACGTCGGAGGCCTCGACGTCCTCGGCGGACAGCTTGCTCGGCACCTCGGCGGTGATGTCCAGGCCCCACTCGGCGAGCGCCTGTGCCGCGGCGGGGTTGACCTTCCCGGCGGGCTCGGACCCGGCCGACCGCACCGCGATCCGGCCGAGCGCGTAGTGCTGCAGCAGCGCGGCGGCCAGCTGGGAGCGGCCGGCGTTGTGCACGCAGACGAACAGCACCTCGGGAGTGCGGGACATGGACGGTCCTTTCGGTGTCAGGTCGGCTGCCGAGCGGCTGGATCGAAGTCCGCCGATGCGATTGAAGACGCTTGGATCGACTCTTGTCAATTCAGCTGAGGTACGATCGACACCGCCGACCACCGAGGAGGAGCCATGGCCGCGCACAACGGTCACGTCCGCTCGAAACCGGTCGCGGTGACCCTCCTGCTCGCCGAGCCCGCCGCCGTCGTCTCCGGCACCGAGGCCGAGACGGCCGCGAAGCTGTTCAAGGCGCTGTCCGACCCGGTACGGATCCGGCTCGTGTCCCTGATCCGGCACTCACCCGGTGGCGAGGCGTGCTTCTGCGACCTCGCCGAGGACTTCGACATGCCCCAGCCCTCACTGAGCCACCACCTGCGGGTCCTCGTCACCGCCGGCATCCTCACGCGCGAACGCCGTGGCACCTGGAGCTGGTACAGCCTGGTGCCCGAGCCCCTTGCCGCCCTGGGACACCTGCTCCGCGAAGGCGGCCCGCTCGCCGACCGCCCCGCACCCCTGTCCGAACGCGCCGGCCGCGTCCGGCGCCGGCGTCAGGACGCCAGGTAGGCGGTCACGCGAATGCGCAGGTCGCGGATGTCCGCCAGGGCGACTGTGAAGGAGGGGACGGCCTGGTACCCAGCTGATGTGCTCCTGGCTTCGGCGGGGCCGGCCAGGTAGACGAAACCGTCCTCGGGATCCCGCGTCGGTGCCTGCCAGCCCGGCCCGGGCCGGTTCGCCGCGCGGCCACGCCAGTACCTGGGTGTCTTCATCACCTCGCCCAGCGCCGCCCGCAGGCCGGGGAGGGCGCTTTCGAGCACGCCGAGCCCGCGGCCCGGCCACACGCGCGGCAGCTCGACGGCGGCGTCCGGGTCCTCGGCCGGCGGAGCGAACCGGAAGACCACCTCGTCGTCCCGGATTTCCGCGGCCCACTCCCCCATCTGACGGGTGGCGACGATGATCACCGGCCGATTATCACCCGCCCGGTCGCGCACCGGCAGGCCGGGGACCGCTTGAGAAACTCGCGGCTCGGCGACGACCGCAGGTGACCGATGATCTAGCCTCGTGCCCGGCCCGCGAGCAGGAGGTAGGGGTGGACGATCTTCGTGCGCAGGCGGCGGCCGGCGCGCCGGACGCGATGCTGGCACTGGCCCTGCGCCTGGAGGCCGAACTGGACCCGTACGCCGACGACAACACCGAAGCGGAGCAGGAGATCGAGAACCTGCTGCTCGGTGCGGCCGAGCACGGTCTGCCTCGAGCGCTCGCCGAACTGGGATCCTTTCTCTGGCACGTTCAGGAGAACGACGAGGAAGCGCTGCCGTGGCTACTTCGCGCCGCCGATCTGGGCGAGGTCGACGCCATGAGCCTGCTGGGGGACATCTACGACTTCCTCGACGAGCGCGACACGGCGATCACCTGGTACGGCAGGGCCGCCGAGCACGGCGACGAGCAGGCGGCGGAAAACCTCGATCTGCTCAGCAGAAGCACCTGACAACGGCGCCGGCAAGCAACGCGGTGCTTTCCGCTGAACACTGGAGAACTCATCGATGGACCAGCCTGGAATGCTTGCCGGATGGACCAGGCAAGGAATCCGGGACGCACCACGACACATGACTGGACGAGCCAGGTGGACGTCGACCACCTTGAGCGCATCCGCGAAGCGCCGGCGCTGTTCGCCCCGGGCGGGGCGGCACATCTGATCCTCGAGGTCGTCGCTTACGCCGAGGAGGAGGCCGAGGCCAACAGTGGCGGGCGGTGTTCGATCACGCTGCACGCCGACGGGTCGATAGCGGTGTCGGACGGCGGGAGGGGAACCGCCACCGTGGTCGACCGGCAGGGACAGGTCGTCAAGAAGCCGGTCATGGTGTCGAGGGATCTCCGATTCTTCGACGCGCCCGACACGCCGTGTCTGCCGGACGGCCACCCGCGCAGAGGGATCTCGGTGGTGGCCGCGCTCAGCGAGTGGCTGGTGCACACCAACAGGCGAGACAACGGTTCCTGGACCCAACGCTACGAGAACGCACTGCCGGTGACAGATCTGATCCCGATCACCGCGGACGGATCCACGGGAACGGCTGTCCATTTCCGTCCGGCTGAGGCCGTTCGCGCAATGGGCGACGTGAAGGTCGACGAGTTGCTGAGCTGGACGGTGTCGTCGCCACATTTGTCAGTCGAGGTCAACGATCTGCGCTGAAACCGGCCTGCCCGGTCAGCTCCGATGGATCGCCGCCGCCGGGGCCAGTACGACCGCGGGCACGAGTTCACGCTCGGCCAAGGCACGAGCCACGTCGCTGAGCCGCCGGTTGGTCCGCCGGGCATAACCACGCAACGCCGTGAAAGCCGCGTCCATGCTCAACTGCCCACTGACAGCGAGCACACCCTTGGCCTGCTCGATGATCACCCGGCTGTTCAACGCCGTCTGCAACTGCTCGGACAGGATCTCCCCCTTGCGGAAGGCTCGCTCATGAAGAATCCCGATGGTCGCGGTGTCGGCCAGCCCCTGCGCCAACGCCACATCATCAGCCGACAACTCACCCGCCGTGTGCCCGAACAGGTTCAGCGCCCCGATCGTCTGCCTACGCAACCGCAACGGCAACGCATGCACCGACGCGAACCCGTCACTGGCCGCCTCAGCGGCGAACCGCGGCCACCGCCCCGCCTCCGCCGCGATGTCGGCCACCAGCACCGGGGTGCTGGAGGTGAAGCAATCGACGCACGGGCCCTCTTCGGTGTCGAGCTGGAACAGCTCGATCAGGCGCGCCTGCTCGGTGGAAGAGGCCAGCACCTGCAGCCCGCCCCGCTCGTCGACCAGGGTCAGCCCGGCCGCCTCGATGTCGAGCAGCTCCACACACTGCTTCACCAGCGTGTGCAGCAGATCAGCGACGTCGTAGTCATCGACCAACGTGTCCGCCAACGCGACGAACGCCCGGGTCACCTGTCGCTCACGGTCGGCCATGCCCACCATCTCCTCGTACCTCAGCTGCCTGCATCGTGACCCTCACCGAACTCCTCGTCCAATCGCAGCCGCCCGGCCACGACATCGCCCGCAATCTCGAGCAGCGGACGTCCGTGCCCGAACGCATACGCCCGCAACCGCGCCAACGCAGCCGAAGCAGGCAAATCCAGGTACGCGATCAACATCCCGGTGGCCTGATGCACCTCCCGGTACCGCATCCCCGCACCCTCCATCCACCGCCCGTCCCCATCCAGCCAGTGGTCACCGCCGGTCCGCAGTCCCGACAACGCCAGCGCGGCGACGTCGGCCACCTGCAACGCCATCGACAACTCACCAGGCCGCAACGAACCAGGCGTCCCCCGATAGGTATCCAACGTCGCCACCCGCACCGCCCCGATCTGCACCGGAAACGTGAACAACGCCGCCACCGGATGCACCACCGCCTCAGCAGCGAACACCGGCCACCCCGCCGGCGGCCCAGCCACCAGATCCGGCACCAACACCGGCCCACCCGCGACATAGGCCTCGAAACACGGCCCCTCGCCAAGGGAAAACTGCAACTCCGCCAACGCCGAACTCACCGCGTCACTCGCGTAGACAACCTCGCGATGCCCGGCATCGACCATCATCGACACCGCCGCACCATCCACCGGCAACAGACGCACACACGCCCGGCACACCCGGCCGACAACATCAACCCCGCTACCGGCCCCACCCTCCACCAACGCGGCCAGCACACTCGCACGCAGGACCTCGACCTCAGCCACCACGCACCCACCACCCGCCGGCCACCCGATCCACCCTCCGGTCCCCTCCGAGCAGGCACCCGTCATCGCCACCGCAACTCGGACACGACCAAGCCCGGATCAGCACCGCAGCCGCGGCCACGCGCCCAGATCGTACCCACGCCCCCCGCCTGGCGCCCGGCATCACGACACCGGCGCGGCGGTGATGTGCCGGCGCAGCGCGGTCAGCGCCCGTTGTGAGGAGCCCGCCGTCGACCATGGTCATGATGTCCCTTCCCCGCTCGGTCAGCCTCGGGCGGTGAGGTACGGAGCCGGATCGCTGCCGGCCTTCGCGCCGCTGTCGAGCCAGCGGAGGAACCCGCGGGGATCCCGGCGTTCGATCTCGTCGAGGAAGTCCTGCCGTCGCTGGACGACGACCTGGTGCGCCGAGTCGTCGGCGGTGATGAACAGGAGGAAGTAGCTGCGCCGCCAAGCCACGCACAGATCCTCGGTCGCCATGTCGGCCACCGCCACGGATGGCGCCGGCAGTGTGGCCGAGGTCAGGACGTCGTACGGTTTCGGCGCGGCGGGCGGCGCGTCCCGGAGCCCCGTCCGGTCGCGATGCCCGGCTCGCAGCCCGGCAACGGCGAGCAGGATCAGGACGGCCGCGGTGAGGCCGCCGCCCAACGCGGCCAGCAGCCCGGCGATCACCAGGTAGGCCGCGACGAACGCCGCCGCGGCGACAACGCCCGCCGGCATATCGGGCCTGCTCACCCCGACCGGTCGCCCACGCCGCAGCCGGGGAGCGCCGATGGCGACGAGAGCCCCCACGTTCGCGCCCACCAGGCTCCAGCCGATCAGGGCGTCCACGGAGGTGTTCCTCGCACCGATCATGGCCAGGACACAGCCCGGGACAATCAGGAGCGTTCCTGCCACGCGTGCCGACACCGTGCGCCTCGCCGTCCGGTCGGGCGCCGAGCCGGAGGGCCCGCGCCACGGAAACCACGACCGCCGAGGTCTGGGGCGTCGTCTTCACTATAGCCCCGCGGCCAGGGAGAACGAGGTCGCGGTGGAGCCCGCACCGGTCCCGGTCGTGGGGCTGGAACCGAGCCGGCTCCGCTTCGGGACCGCGACGGTTCAGGTCACGTTCGCGGCCGACAGCAAGGCTCGCCGGCCGGCTCGCGGGGAAACCACTCGCCTGGGTGAACCGCTCCCGGCGCTGCCCGTCCTAGGCTGGCAAACCGAGCCCCGGACCCCGGCGACCGACGACGTGCACCCCGGTGCACCGCGAGCGAAGGCGGGCGCCGGTGGATGGCGAGCAGACCGATCGGCAAGTGTCAGGCCAGACGGGTAACCCGCACCGGGCTTGGCCCGCGCGTCGCAGCGGTGGTTACCCACCCGGCTGGCTCGTCCGCTACCGCAGCCGCGTCGGTCGGACCGGTCCGGCGTCGTGTTCGGCGCCGATGTGGCGCGAGCACGTCGGGACTGTCGCGGGGCACAGTCTGCGCGACGAGCACACCAGCACCACCTGGGTGCCCGTCCGCCCACCGGGGGCGGCCTCCGATGAGCAGGCCACCCTGGTCCGGGCGACCGACATCGTCGACGCCCACCCACCCGGCTTCGGCGAGCGTGCCCGGAACTGACGACGATCATGGCGACAAAGCGCGCTGCTCCCTGGACACCGGGGCGGCGACGGCGGCCGCGCGCGAGGTGTGGATGACCAGGGTTTCGTGCAGCCGGGCGATTTGCAGCGGCCGCCACGTCGATCGCGTCGTCGCCACGACGCGCAGGTCGGTCCGCGGGGCGGCGCGCCGGTGGCAGGCGAGCAGCACCTCGAGCCCCGCCGAATTCAGGAAGCAGACCTCCGAAAGGTCCACCACGAGCCGCCGCGGGGCCCGGCGCAGGATCAGGTCGAGGGCGCGGTCGACCTCGGGCGCGGTGCGCAGGTCGAACTCGCCGTCCAGAGCCAGGATCGCGGTGCGGCCGATCAGCTCCTCCGACAGCTTCAGCCCGGACGGGAGCGCCGGTGTCCCGTGCGGGCCGAACATGAGCAATACCAACGATTCCGATGCGAGGCCGTGACGGCGGCGGGTGGCCAGCGTGCTGAGTTTCATGGGTTCGCTCCAGACGTCGCCGTCCGGCTCGCCGCATCGGACATTGCACGGGCCCGATAGGGACGTCCGGTCATCGGCTGTCGGTCGTCGCAGAGCGGGGGCTGGGCACTTCGGCGTTGTCCTCCCGAGCATACCGCGTGCCGGCGCCGATGAGCCTGATCATTCAGCCCAACTTCGTGTCCTGACAGGCAAATGTGCGCTCCAGGGCGACGCGTGCGCCGTCGGAGGTTCGCTGAACCGGTCAGCCGGCCCAGGTCCAGCCGCGGATTTCCGGCATGTCCTCGAAGTGTTCGCGGATGTAGCCGTGGTGGCGGACCAGCATGGCGTGGCAGTGCTCGGCCAGCGCCGCCCCGCCTTCGGGCACCCGGGCGGACCTGCGCAGTGCTTCGAGGACGAGGTGGTAGCGGCTCATCCGGTTGAGCACGACCATGTCGAACGGCGTGGTGGTGGTGCCCTGCTCGGTGTACCCGCGGACGTGGAACCGGCCGGGGCCCGGGCGGCCGTGCAGCAGCTGGTGCACGGCCCGTGGGTAGCCGTGGAAGGCGAAGACGACGTCGGCGGTGGCGGTGAACAGCCGCTCGAACTTCCGCTCGCCGAACCCGTGCGGGTGGTCGTCGGGCGGGAGCAGACCCATCAGGTCGACCACGTTGACCACCCGCACCCGCAGGTACGGGACGTAGTCGCGCAGCAGCCGGGCGGCGGCCAGGATCTCCAGTGTCGGCACGTCGCCGGCGGCGGCGAGCACGATGTCGGGTTCGCCGTCGGTCGTCTCGGTGCCGGCCCAGTCCCATGTGGACGCTCCGGCGGCGCAGTGGGCGGCCGCTTCCTCGAGGTCCAGGTACTGCAGGTGCTCCTGCTTGTCGGCGACGATCAGGTTGACGTGGTCGCGGCTGCGGAGGCAGTGATCCGCGATCGACAGGGTGGTGTTGGCGTCCGGCGGGAACCAGACGCGCACGACACCGGGCGCGAGCGGGACGGCGATGTCGATCAGGCCCGGTCCCTGGTGCGAGAAACCGTTGTTGTCGTTACGCCAGCAGGTCGAGGTGAGCAGCACGTTGAGCGACGCGACCGGACGCCGCCACGGCAGGTCCACCGCGTGCTGCAGCCATTTGGCGTGCTGGATCAGCATGGAAGCCGAGACCATCGCGAACGCTTCGTAGGTCGCGAACACGCCGTGCCGGCCCGACAGCAGGTAACCCTCCAGCCAGCCTTGGCACAGGTGTTCCGAGAGCACCTCCATGACCCGGCCTTCGGGTGAGACGTGGTCGTCGGTGGTGAGGATCGGCGCCTGCAGGCAGCGGTCGGTGGCCTCGAAGACGGCGCCGAGCCGGTTGCTGGCCGTTTCGTCCGGGCAGAACAACCGGAACGTGCCGCCGCCGTCGGATTTCCGCGTACTGGCGCGGTAGACGTCGCGCAGCAGCTCACCGAACGGACGGGTGTTGCCGTGGTGCACGACACCGGGCGCCGGCACGGCGACCGCGTACGGTGCCAGTGCGGGGATGTCGAGCTGTTCCAGCAGCCGGCCGCCGTTGGCGTACGGGCCGGCGGACATCCGCTTGTCCCCCTCAGGGGCGAGCGCGGCCAGCTCCGGGACGAGCCGGCCGGTGGCGTCGAACAGGGTCTCCGGGGCGTAGGACCGCAACCACCGCTCCAGCAGCCGGAAATGCCCGACGTTCTCCCGGACCTGGGTCAGGGGGACCTGGTGCGCCCGGAACGTGCCTTCGACGACGGCGTCGTCGACGACGTCCGGGCCGGTCCAGCCCTTCGGGGTGCGCAGGACGATGGCGGGCCAGCGGACCGGCCGGAACGGCTCGGCCGTGCCGGCGCGCGCGTGCCGCTGGTTGTCGCGGATCCGGTCGTGGGCGGCGGCGAGGGCGTGGTGCAGTTCGGTGAACACCGCGGCGGGGTCGTCCCCGGCCACGAGGACCGGGTCCCAGCCCTGCGCGGTGAGCAGCCCGAGCACGTCGGTGTCGTCGGCCCGGCCGAGCACGGTGGGTCCGGCGATCTTGTACCCGTTGAGGTGCAGGATCGGCAACACGGCGCCGTCGCGGCGGGCATTGAGGAACGCGGGGATCTTCCAGGACGCCGCCAGCGGCCCGGTCTCCGCCTCACCGTCCCCGACCACGCAGGCCACGAGGAGATCCGGGTGGTCGAAGGCGGCGCCCGCGGCGTGGGCGAGGGCGTAGCCGAGTTCGCCGCCCTCGTGGATGCTCCCGGGCGTCTGGACGCCGACGTGGCTCGGCACACCACCGGGTGTGGAGAACTGCCGCACCAGCCTGGTCAGCCCGGCGACGTCGGCGGAGACGGCGGGATAGACCTCGCCGTACGTGCCCTCGAGGTAGGCGTTCGCGAGCAGGGCCGGTCCGCCGTGGCCGGGTCCGGCGACGTAGAGGCAGTCGGTGCCGGTGTCGCGGATGAGCCGGTTGAGCAGGGTGTAGATCAGGGACAGCCCCGGGCTGGTGCCCCAGTGCCCGAGCAGGCGCGGCTTGATGTCCTCCACCGAGAGCGGCTCGCGCAGCAACGGGTTGTCCTGCAGGTAGATCTGGGCGACGGTCAGGTAATTCGCCGCGGCCCACCACCTCAGGTCCAGGTCCCGGTCGTGCTCGTCGTACGGCGAAGTCGTGGTCATCGTGCCGGTCAGGGTCGTGGACTGCTGCATCGCGGGGTGGCCTTCCAGAGACGATCGGGCCGGCCGGTCAGCCGGCCGGGCTCGTGCCGGTCACGCGGACCGCGGTGACCCCGGGCACTGCCTCCGCCAGCACGGTCGCGACGTGCCGGTCGGTCTCGTCGTCGAACGCGTCCACGACCTCGACCGCGCCGTCGTGCACCTCGACGGTCCAGCGTCGCGGCCCGCCGTAGATCGACAGCTGGTGGCGGACGTCCGCCGAGATGACCGCGTCGTCGCGGGCGAGCGCCCGGACGAGGTCGCGCCGGGTGACGACGCCGACGACGTGGGCGCCGTCGACGATCGGCATGCTGCGGATCCGGTCGTCGAGCAGGACCCGCACCAGGTCGACCACGTCGGTGCCTGCGCCCATCCCGACGGCCGGCGTGGTCATCACCCCACCGACGGTCCCGGACGGCGGATCGGACGGCTTGTCCGGCGCGGTGTCTTCGCCCGGGTGGTAGCGGGCGTCGCGCGGGAACCGGTCCCGCACGAGGTCCGCCTCGGTCACCACGCCGATGAGCCGGCCGTCGGCGTCGAGGACCGGGAGCGCGGTGAAGCCGTGGGCGGCCAGCAGGTTCGCGGCGTACTTCACCGTCATGTCCGGTGTCACGGTGACGACGGGGCTGCTCATGATGTCGCGTGCTTGCATCGAAGTCCTCTTCCGTCGGTCTTCACGCTAGGGGTGTGGCCGGGGGCGCGCTGCTGTCGTTCGTCACCGATCGCGAGGTCCTCCGGCACCCACGGTCCGGGCGGCCATCGCCAAGGTCGTCTGCCGGGCGATCTCGAGGCCCTCCCGCGCGGACACGACCAGCACCCGCACGGCCTCGTGCGCCCGGCCGACCTCCCGGTCGCCTTCGGCGGCCAGGCGCCCGGAATCGACCTCGACCCCGAAGATCCCCAGCCGTCCGCAGAGTTCGGCCAGCAGGGCCGGCTGGTGTTCCGCGACGCCGCCGGTGAACACCAGCGCGTCCAGGCGGTCCAGAGACGCCGCCATCGCGCCGATCTCCCGGCGCAACCGGTGCAGGTAGACCTCGATCGCGGTGCGGGCGTCCGGGTCGCCGCGATCCCGCGCGGCCAGCACGTCCCGCACATCTCCGCCGGTGCCGGTCATCCCGGCGAGGCCGCTCCCGCGGTCGAGCGCGTCGTCGAGACCCGCCACGTCGGTGACGCCGGATCGCAGCAGGTACAGCAGCAGACCCGGGTCGACGCTGCCGGAGCGGGTGGCCATGACCGCCCCTTCCAGCGGGGTGAAGCCCATCGACGTGTCGACACCGTGGCCATCACGGACGGCGGTCACCGAAACGCCGGCCCCGATGTGGCAGCAGACCAGCCGCAGCTCGGCCTGGTCCCGGCCGAGCAGCTCGGCCGTGCGGCGCAGGGCGGACGCGCAGGAGAGCCCGTGGAAGCCGTAGCGCCGCAGTTCGTGCTCGCGAACCCAGCTCTTCGGCAGCGCGTAGCGCGCCGCGGCTTCCGGCATCTGGGCGTGGAAAGCGGTGTCGAAGCACGCGTACACCGGCCCCGGCACGATCTCGGCGACCACCGCGGCCAGTTCCAGCGACAACGGCTGGTGCAACGGCGCCAGCGGAGTCAAGGCGGTCAGCCGCGCGGTCTCCGCGTGGTCCAGCGGGACCGGCTCGGTGCTCAGGCCGCCGTGCACGAACCGCACGCCGGCCGCGTCGATCGGGTGCCGGCGGACCACCAGGTCGGCCAGCGGCTGCCGGGCCTGGGCGGCGGACGCGGCCCCGACCGTGGCCAGGTCGACCTCCAGCCCGTCGTCGACGACCGACAGCTTGACGCTCGACGAGCCCGGGTTCACCGTGAGCACTCTCATCGGACACCCCTCGCGGGCGAAGTCAGCCCTTCGGGGGTGGGGCGGAGGTCGCGCGGCAGCCGCGCGACGGGTATCGGGGCATCCGGTCGCGGAGGGGTGGCTGCGTGGGGCTCCTTGGTTCCGAATGAGTCATTCGCGACACCAAGCCGCGTGGTGAGGCCGCCCGGATGCGGCGCAAAGCGACTTTGCTCGGCGATCCCCGCGAGGTCGACGGGTGCCATGGCGAGTCCCTGGGTCGGCTGTCGTCGCGCCGTGGTCCGGGGCACTCGCCGCACAGCGTACGCGATCGGGCCCTCCTGCGGGCTTGTCCAGCGTGCTCGACGAACTCGCCGGGATGCCTCCCCGGATTTGGTCCCCGGGCAAAGGGTCTTCGTGCTCTGACGCGCGGAGGCGCCGTCGGACATGCTGGCCGGGGTCGCCGTCCGGGCGGCGCCGGAGGAGCAGGAGGCGGCGATGGCCGGAAGCGCGCAGGCCACGGTGATCGTCGGGGTGGACGCTTCGGAAGGCTCGCTGCGCGCGGTCCGGTGGGCAGCTCAGGAGGCGGCTCGACGCGACACGTCCCTGCGGTTGTTCCACGCGTGCGTGGTCGATCCGGCCGGCTCCGAAACCCTGCCCGAACACGTGGACCGGCCGCTGCGCCACGCGGCGAAGATCGCCCGCACCGCGGCGCCGGGGCTCGAAGTCGAAATCCAGGTGCGGCTCGGGCTCGCGGTCGACCTGCTGCTCGCGGAGTCCGCCCACGCGCGCCTGATCGTGCTCGGCTCGCACGACCTCGGCGGCCTGCGAGGCGCCCTGGTCGGTTCGGTCGCGCTCAGGGTCGCCGCGGCCGCGCGGTGCCCGGTGGTCGTCTTCCGCGGCCAGGCCGACCCGAGGGGCCCGGTCGTGGTCGGCGTGGACTCCTCACCGGCGAGCGAGGAAGCGCTGCACTTCGCGGCCGACGCGGCGGCCGCGCGGGGCGTACCGCTGGTCGTGACGCACGCCGGCCACCGGCGAACACCCAGCATCGAACCCGCTTTCGCCGACCAGCGGGCCGAGGACCGGCGCGAGATCGAGGAACTGGTCACCGGCTGGACGCGGAAGCATCCGGAGCTGGAGATCACGACGCGGGTCGTCGACGACCGTGAGCCGGCTCGTGCGCTCATGGCGGTCGCCCCCGACGCCCAGCTGATCGTGGTCGGCAGCCGGGGCCGCGGCCCGGTCGCCGGTGGTTTGCTGGGGTCGACGGGCAACGACCTGCTCGCGCACGCCACCTGCCCGGTCGCCGTCGTCCATTGAGCAGGCCTCGGTGACTTTCGCCGGACCGGCGAGGTCGTCGGACTCTGCTGCCTGCGCCGCGGCCGGATGAGGCTGGGAAGATGAGAATCCTCGTCGCGGTGGCCACCCGGCACGGCGCCACCCGGGAAATCGCCGAGCACCTCGCCACGGCGCTCGGCTCCGCGCTGACCGGCGCCGAAGTGGCGCCCGAGGTCGAGGTGCGCGACGTCGGGCTCATCTCCTCACTCGACGGCTTCGACGCGGTGGTCCTCGGCAGCGCCCGCTACCTGGGACAGTGGCTCGAGCCGGCCCGGAATTTCGCGAGATCCTTCTCGGACGACCTGCGAGGTCTTCCCCTCTGGCTGTTTTCCAGCGGTCCGGCGGGCGAGGCGGACGAGCCCGCCCGCGAACTCGGCCGGCAGCTGGCGGCCCGCGACCACCGGGTGTTCGACCGGACGGCCGACCGGGCGCTGGTCCGGGCCTGGGGCCACGAGATCGGCGCGACACTGACCGCCACGGCCGTGGCCGGAAGCGCGTCGTGATGTCGCCACCCGGGCATCAGGGCCGCGTCTGGCCGGCGCCTCTCGACGGCCAGGAGACGGCTCGGACACCGCACGGCGCCGTCGTCGCCGGCATCGACGGCTCGGGCTCCGCGGTACGCGCGGCGGTCTGGGCGGGCGCCGAAGCGCTCCGGTGGGGACGTCCGCTGCGTCTGGTGCAGGTCTACGCGTTGCCGCAGGTGCACGTCCCGATCGCGGTCGGAACCCACGAACAGGTGCGTGCCGGGCTGACCGAGCGTGCCGAAGGCTGGCTGGCCGAGGCGCGGACAGCCGTGCTCGCGGAGTCTCCCGGCCTCGAAATCGGTACCGCCGCGCGGGAATGGAGCCCGGTCGCGGCCCTCGTCCAGGAGTCACGGCACGCGGAACTGGTGGTGCTCGGGTCCCGCGGGCTCGGCGGCTTCACCGGGATGCTCGTCGGCTCCACGGCCGTTTCCGTGGTCGCTCACGCGTGCTGCCCGATCGTGGTGGTGCGTGGCCGGCGGCCGCAGGATCCGCCGCCGCTCACGGGCCCGGTGATCGCCGGCGCGGATGGATCGTCCGACAGTGACGGCGCACTGGCGTTCGCGTGTGAACAGGCACGGCTGCGAGGCGTCCCGCTGACCGTGGTGCACGCCTCGAACGACGCCGAGATCGAACAGGCCGAACGCGCCAGGCTCACCGATCAGGTGAGCGCCTGGCAGGACAAGTTCCCCAGCCTGACGATCGACCTCGACGTGACCCGTGGGCGCCCGGCCCGGAGGTTGCTGGAGCACGCGAAGCACGCGCAGCTGATCGTGGTCGGCTGCCGGGGCCGTGGTGGCTTCACCGGGATGCTGCTCGGCTCGACCAGCCAGGCGCTGATCGTGCATTCGCCGTGCCCGGTCGCGGTGGTCCGGTCGCA
Source organism: Amycolatopsis sp. NPDC051128 (assembly GCF_040682715.1). Classification (NCBI taxonomy): domain Bacteria; kingdom Bacillati; phylum Actinomycetota; class Actinomycetes; order Pseudonocardiales; family Pseudonocardiaceae; genus Amycolatopsis; species Amycolatopsis sp. NPDC051128. The sequence goes on from NZ_JBFBBN010000002.1 coordinate 298,888, forward strand.
GGACGCGCGAAGCGAGGAGACCCGGTGAAGGACCGGACGTTCGTGGTGGGCGACCGGACGCTTTCCCTACCGCACCGGAACATCCGGGGTTTCGCGATGGGTCAGCACGTCGGCCACCGCGCGTCGCATCGTGTTCGCGGTCGGCTGGCCGTAGCCGATGCGCAGCAGCGTGTGGGCCTGCCCGAGACCGTCGAAGATCCGATCGAGCGCGTCCCGGGTCTGCGGCGTCTCGAAGGGCTGTGACAGGAACGAAGTCGCCAAGCCCGCCGCGGTGGCGGTGAGCAGCACGTGCTGCATGGCCATCCCGGCCCGGACCTCGGCGTGCGGCCCGCGGTCCCGGGTGAGCACGGCCGCCAGCACCGGGTCCTGCTCGAATTCACGCGGCGGCAGCTCGTGGTTGGCGTGTGAGGCTCGCAGTGACACTGCTCTGGTCCCGTACGGCGGAGGCCCGGCCGCGCTGTCCGGCACGCCGTCCGGCGCCTCGGTTTCGTGCCGTATCCAAGACGCGGTCTCGGCTTGGAACGCGGGATCGTTCTCCTGCAGCGCCTCGGCGCGGCGCACCAAGGTCGTCACCGTGGAGAAGCGCCCGGAGGTATCGAGGAACTCCACCTGCCCGCCTTCCTCGAGCGCCGCCGACTCGAGGGCGACGCGGGTGGCGGGCGGCACCAGCCGATCGAGAAACGGCCTGCGGTTGGTGTGCCGCCGGAACACGGCCTCGGCCAGATCGCGGTCGGCCTGCGTGACCTTCGCGTTGCCGTCGAGTCGGATCACGGCGAGCAGGTCGGGTTCGCCCGGGTCCGGGATCGTCCGGACGACCGTCGCGATCCCCTCCGACCTCAGGTGGGCGACCACGTTGAACGCGGCCGCCCCACAGGACAACCGTGCTTCCCGCGCGAGCGGATCGGCCACCCGGAGCACTCGTTCGCGGTCCAGCCACACCTCGATCGTTTCGCCGTCGAGGACGAACCGCCAGGGCTGGGTGTTGTGCGGAGACGGTGCCCGGACGGCCGAGGCGAGGGCCTGCTCGAACATCGTCGCGTGCGGTCGGCTCATCGCGGACTCCGGACGTCAAGGGTGGGTATCGCCCCCAGCATGACCCGCGGCGGCCGTCATCCGCGGCGGCCGTTGGTCACCAGAAGCCGGGATTAAGGCCCCCTGGTCGCGGAGCGCCGCTCGGCGAACGACCTCGGAAGAGGTGCCGCAGGACTCTAGGTCGAGGCCGCCGACGCGAGGACGGTCGCTGTATGACACAGACCCAGCACAGGGCGGACCACGAGTTCGAGGCCGCGATCACCGATGAGCTGGCCTGGACCCCCAGCGTCGACGCCCGGGAGATCGGCGTGAGCGTCACCGACGGCGCGGCGACGCTGTCCGGGAACGTCGGGACCTACCCCGAGTTGGAGGAAGCCCTGCGCGCCGCCACCCGCGTCCACGGCGTCACCGTGTCCGCCGACCGGATAGTCGTCCGGCACGCCGACGGCGCGCCGTCGGACGACGACCTCGCCCGGGAGGCCGCGATCGTCTTCGATCGCCACACGGTGGTCGTGCCGAAGGGATCGGTGCGGGCCGAAGTCACCGACCACGTGATCACGTTGCGCGGCAACGTGGACTGGCAGTTCCAGCGGGAGGCCGCCCGGCACGCGATGGCCACGCTGCCGGGTGTGAGCGGGATCCGGAACCTGATCACGTTGACCGCCGCGACGCTCGTCCCGCCTGCCGAAACCCAGGGCCGGATCAAGGCCGCGCTGCGCCGGCACGCGGCTCCGGAGGCCCCGCACATCGAGGTCGACGTGCTCGGCAGCCACGTCACGCTCTCGGGCACGGTCTCCTCCTCGGCCGAGCGCCGGGCGGCCGAACAGGCCGCCTGGTTCGCCGCCGGGGTGACCGCGGTCGACAACCAAGTGACGCTCTCGGACTGAGGCGTCACCCGCCGGCCGGCACCCGCTCCCCCGGCGGGTGCCGGCGCCCGTTCGCGAATTCTGGAACATCCTGAACGTTCGCGGACGTTCCGCCCGTTCCTCGCCGCCGCCCCATCCGGAAGGCTCCGCGTGATCACGTTCGGCTTCTTGAGTACCTATCCGCCCACGCTCTGCGGTCTCGCGTCGTTCACCGCGTCGCTGCGTGCCGCGTTGCCGCCGGGCTCCGCGGGCGGGGTGGTCCGCGCGGTCGAGTCCCCGGACACCGTGGGCGGCGCCGAAGTGGCCGGGGACCTGGTCGCCGGCTCGCCGTCGAGCCACCGCGCGGCGGCGGCCCTGCTCGACCGGGACGACGTGGCGATCGTGCAGCACGAATACGGCATCTACGGCGGCGCGGACGGCGAAGACGTCCTGCGTGTCCTGGACCTGCTGCGCGTGCCGGCGATCGTCGTCCTGCACACCGTCCTCAGCGCGCCGACGCCGCACCAGCGCGAGGTCCTCAACGGCGTGATCGCCGCCGCGGCCGCGATCGTGGTGATGAGCGAGACCGCGCGCGCCCGGCTCGTCGCCGGCTACGACGTCCCCGCCGGCCGGCTCGTGGTGATCCCGCACGGTGCCCCCGACACCGGTGGCGCGGCGGCGGTGCCGCACCGCAGCCAGCACCGCCAGATTCTGACGTGGGGCCTGCTCGGCCCCGGCAAGGGCATCGAATGGGGCATCGAGGCGATGGCCCTGCTGCCCGCCCAGTGGCCGGAGCCGCGCTACCTGGTCGCCGGCCGCACCCATCCGAAAGTGCTGGCGCAGCAGGGGGAAACCTACCGCCGGTCGCTGCTGCTCCGGACCGAGCGGCTCGGCGTGCGGGACCGGGTCCGGTTCGACTCCCGCTACCTCGCCGCCGCGTCGCTGGGACGCCTGGTGGCCCGCGCCGAAGTGGTTCTCCTGCCCTACGACTCCCACGACCAGGTCACCTCCGGCGTGCTCATCGAAGCCGTCACCGCACGGACACCGGTCGTGGCGACCCGCTTCCCGCACGCCGTCGAGCTGCTCTCCGGCGGCGCGGGACGGCTCGTCGATCACCGGGATCCGGCGGGCATCGCGCACGCGCTCCAGGAGATCCTCGTCGACCGGGCCGCGGCGGGCCGGATGGTCGCCGCCGCCGGGATCGCCGCGCGCGACCTCGGCTGGGCGTCGGTGGCCACGCAGTACGGCCGGCTCGGCGCCGAGCTCGTGTCCGCGCTGGCCCCGGTCGTGGCGTGATGCTGGACGACCGTCACCTGCTGCGCATGTCCGACGACGTCGGTCTCTTCGAGCACGCGTGCGGCGCCGTCCCGCGTCGCGAACACGGATACTGCCTCGACGACGCCGCTCGCGGCCTGGTGGTGCTGAGCCGCGAGCGGGACCTGACCCCACGGCTGGCGCGGGTGCAGGAAACGCTCTTCGCCTTCACCGCGCACGCGCACGAAGACGGCCGCTTCCGCAACCGGCTCGGCTACGACCGCGGCTGGCGGGACGCCCCCGGTCTCGGCGACTGGTGGGGCCGCGCGCTCTGGGGGCTCGGCAGCACGGCCGCGTACGCCGGACGCGCGTGGCTGCGCACCGAAGCCCGGCTGCTGTTCGACGCGGGGGCCCGCCGCCGGTCTCCGGACCTGCGCGCGATGGTGTTCGCCGCGCTGGGCGCCGCCGACGTGCTCATCCGGTTCCCGGCGGACGAGCAGGCGCGGGCGTTGCTCGCCGCCGCCGTCACGGCGATCGGGCCGGTTCCGCCCGGCCGGGACTGGCCGTGGCCCGAGCGCAGGCTGGAGTACGCCAACGCTGCGGTCGCCGAGGTCCTGATCGCCGCCGGCGCGCTGCTGCCCGAACCGGGCGCGCTCACCGACGGCCTGCGCGTCCTGGACTGGCTGGTGGACCGGCAGACCCGGGAGGGCAGGCTGTCGGTGGTGCCCGCCGGCGGCTGGGCGCCGCGTCAGTCGCCGCCCGGGTTCGACCAGCAGCCGATCGAGGTGGCCGCGCTCGCGACGGCCTGCGCCCGGGCCCACGCGGTCACCGGCGACACCCGCTGGACGTCCACTGTGGAGCTGGCCCGCACCTGGTTCCTGGGCGCCAACGACGCCGGCACGCCATTGCTGGACCGGGAAACCGGCGGCTGTGGCGACGGGCTTCGCGCCGACGGTGTCAACCGCAACCAGGGTGCCGAATCGATGCTGGCGATGCTCGCGACGTTCCAGCTCCCGCGGCTACGGGCCGGCGCGCTGACCGGCGCCGGTGCGGCGTGACCGGCGAGGGCGCAGGACTGGTGACCCGGCACCCGTCAGGGTTCCGGCCCGACCCCGGCCGGGTCGTGACGAAACTGTTCGTGCCCGGCGAGGAGGCACCGGAGACCCGGTCGCGGGCGGGCGCGTTGGTCGCGCGTGTCCTCGCCCTGCCGGAAAGTTCGGTCGGCTCCACAGTGGACTGTGTACTGGCCGGCTTCTCCGGACGGCACCGGGACCTGCTCGCGGTCCTCGAGCACAACGCGTCGATCATGAGCCACCGGCTCGTCGATCCCCGCTCCCTCGACCCCCGGCGCCGGCTGCTCCTCGGCGCGTACTTCACGCACGAATACGCGGTCGAGGCGGCCGCGCTGTGCAACCCGTCCCTGGTGGCGCACCCGCGGCAGGACGGGCTGGCGTCCGGGCAGGTGCGAGTGGCGCTCAGCCTGCGCGGCATCGGCGAAGGACACATCTCCTCGATCGGTTTCGCCACCGGCGTGCTGGGGCCCGGGACGCGCGCCGACTGGCACCCCCGGACCGGACCGGTGGACACGGGCGAGCGTCAACCGGACTCCTGGAGCCGCTCGTGGCTGCGCGCCGCCCTGGAACACGACGGCTGCGACAACGAGATCACCGCCACCGTGACCGCGACCCTGCCCGACCCCTTCGGCCAGCACGACCTCGACCACGCGCTCGCGGCGCTCGATCCCCGGCTGCTCGAACGCGCCGGGGCGGCCGGCACCACCCAGCACATCCGCGAACTCGCCGCCGCCGGCTACACGGTGCGCTTTCCCGGCGACACCGAGCTCGCGCAACGGCTGCTGTGGCCGGTCAGCGCGACCGAAAGCCACGGCATGGAAGACGCCCGCTTCGTCCGCTTCACCGCCGACACGGGCGTGACCGGTTATCGGGCCACCTACACCGCGTACGACGGCGCCACCGTGACACCCCGGCTGCTGGAAAGCGCCGACCTGACGTCGTTCAGCGCGTTCGCCCTCACCGGGCCGGCGGCCCGCAACAAGGGCATGGCGCTGTTCCCCCGGCTCGTCGGCGGCACGCACCTCGCGTTGTGCCGCGGGGACGGGGAAACGATGAGCCTGGCGACGTCGTCCGACGGCCGTTCATGGTCCGGCGAAGTGCCGCTGCACGGGCCGACGGCGGCCTGGGAGCTGCTGCAGGTCGGCAACTGCGGCTCTCCGCTGGAAACGACGTCGGGCTGGCTGGTGCTCACCCACGGCGTCGGACCGATGCGGACCTACGCCATCGGCGCTCTCCTGCTCGACCTCGCCGACCCGGCCCGGATCGTGGGCGCGCTGCCCGAGCCGCTGCTCGTGCCGGACGAAGACGAGCGTGAAGGCTACGTGCCCAACGTCGTCTACTCCTGCGGCGGAATGATCCACGACGGCACGCTCTGGCTGCCCTACGGCAGCAGCGACGCCCGGGTCTCACTGGCCACCGTGCCGGTGGACGCCCTCGTCGCCCGCCTCGAAGCGGGGGGCGCGTGACCGCGGGCGAGCCCGCCGGCTCGCGCTACCGGGCGGGTGCGCTCTTGGCGCGCAGAGGCGCGCTCGCGTCGTGCAGGTGTCGCAGGACGTAGTGGTAGGTCTTCAGCAGTCCGCATTGCGCGTAGTCGATCCCGTGGTCGGCACAGAACGCCCGCACGATGGGCTGCGCGCGGCGCAGGTTGGCGCGCGGCATGCTGGGGAACAGGTGGTGCTCGATCTGGTAGTTCAGCCCGCCCAGCGTGAAGTCGACCCATGGACCGCCGCGGATGTTGCGGCTGGTGAGCACCTGCTTGCGCAGGAAATCGAACTGGGTCTTGTCGGTGAAGGTGGGCATGCCCTTGTGGCCCGGCGCGAACGAGCAGCCCAGGTACATCCCCCACAGCCCCTGGTGCACCGCGATGAACGCGACCGCCACCGGCGGGGACAGCACCACGAACACCGCACCGAGGTAAACGCCGACGTGCGCGAGCAGCAACGCCGCTTCGAGCCGACGCGCTTTGACATCGCCGCGCCACACCGCTCGGATGCCTGCCCAGTGCAGGCTCAGCCCTTCCAGCAACAGCAACGGGAAGAACAGCGCCGCCTGGTGCTTCGAAGTCCAGCGCACCAACCCGCTCTTCTCGGCCGACTGTCCCCGGGTGAAGGCGAGCACCGGGATGTCGATGTCGGGATCCTCGCCTTCGTGGTTGGGGTTGGCGTGATGGCTTCGGTGCTTGCCCATCCACCAGCCGTAGCTCAGCCCGGTGAGGCCGCCGAAGGCGTAGCCGGCACGGTCGTTGGCGCGCCCGGTGTGGAAGATCTGGTTGTGCCCGGCGTCGTGGCCGAGGAACGCGATCTGGGCGAACACCACCGCGAAGAACACCGCGGTGGCCAGCTGCCACCACGAATCGCCCAGCACGGCGAACACCACGCACCCGCCGGCCAGCGCGAGCAGCGTGAGACTGATCTTGACCGCGTAGTAACCGCGGCGACGGTCAAGCAGGCGTTCACCCTGCACGAGGCGAACGAGTTCACTGAAGTCGTCACGCGACTTCGCGCGAACACCGGCGTCGACGCTCTCCGGAGACACAACCATGGAAGCCCTTCCCAAGTCATGGCGCCGGGGACCAGGGCGACCACTCGTTCACTACCCCGACTGGATTCCCGCCGGATTCCCCTGCTAAACGAGACAGGGTCAGGGGCGTTGGACACCGTCGCGGCGCGAGGGGGTGGAGTCTCAGAACGGGGGTGGCCCGAGGATCTCGATCGCCCCTGTCTGGTTCGCCGCGGCGTGGATCCGGCCGAAGTCGACCGGCGGCGGCGAGCTGCCCGCGGGCGCCGGCTCGCTGGCGATGCGGAAGAAGGACTCGCCGCTGCCGGGCGTCTGGATGCAGAGCATGCGCGCCACCGACGTGACCTGGAAGGCGTGCGGGACGCCCCGCGGGAGCACGGCGACGCCGCCGGCGCGCAGCGTTCGTCGCTCGCCGTCGATGTCCAGCAGGATTTCGCCCTCGAGCAGGTAGAACGTCTCGTCCGCGTCGGGGTGCCGGTGCAGTGGCGTCACCTTTCCCACGTCGAGTTCGTCCTCGAACATCAGAAACGCGCCGCCGGCTTCCTCCGCGGTGACCTTCCAGGTCTGCAGGCCGCCGCCGCAGAACCACCGCCGTTCGCCCTCGCCGCTGTCGCGGACTGTCGCTGCCAGTGTCTTCATGACGGCCTGCTCTCGTTATTCATGGGACTTGAGTCCCATGTTGGGACGACGGTACCATGAACACATGTCGATGTCCTACGAGGAATCCGGACGCACACGCCAGAAGACGCGCACCCGCAACGAGCTGATCGCCGCCGCTCGCGCGCTCATCGCCCAGGGCGGCTCGGCGCCCACCGTCGAGGAAGCGGCCGCCGCGGCCGCCGTCTCGCGCACCACGGCCTACCGCTACTTCCCCAACCAGAAGGCACTGCTCGTGGCGGCCCACCCCGAGGTGGAAACCACGTCCCTGCTCCCGGCCGACATCGGCGACGACGTCGAAGAACGCCTGCGCCTGGCCGTCGACGCCGTCATCGCGCTGGTGATCCGGACCGAGCCGCAGCAGCGCACCATGCTCCGGCTGTCCCTCGAACCGGGCACCGTCCCCAGCGAGTTGCCGCTGCGCAAAGGCCGGGTGATCGGCTGGCTGGAAGACGCTCTCGCCCCCCTGCTGCCACGCCTGACCGAGCAGGGGGTGCGCCGGCTCGCCGTGGCGATCCGCAGCGCGATCGGCATCGAGTCGCTCGTCTGGCTCACCGATGTCGCCGGCATGTCCCGCGAACAGGCGGCCGACGTGATGCGATGGTCCGCTCGCGCCATGCTGCAGTACGCGCTTGCCTCGTAGCCCGCTACCGCCCCGGGCTCGAATGCGTATTCGCCGAGCAGGCTGAGGGGTATAGTGCGACCTGATCGCCGCGTCTGCCCCAGTCCCCGGTGACGCCGCCATCCGCTTGTCGCTGACCGTCGTTCTGGCCGTCATGGCCGGCTATCGGAGAGAGCAACGCGGTGAGAGTCGGAATCCTCGATCTTCTCGGTCCGCCCGTCCGGCGCCCGGTGGACCTCGCCTATCAGGTGCTGATCACCAAGCAGTACGCCAGCATCACCCCCCAAGCCATTTCGGTGTGGTGCCGCAGGCAGGGGCATGAGACCTTCTACGCCACCTACTACGGTCTCGGCCGGCCGCACCGCCTGCTGCCCGCCGACCTGGACGTGGTGTTCATCTCCTGCTACACGCAGGTCAGCCACCTCGCCTACGCGCTGGCGAAGCTCTACCGCCGGGCCGGTGCCCGCACGGTGATCGGCGGCCCGCACGCCAAGGCGTTCCCGGTGGACTGCCTGCGCTTCTTCGACCTGGTCGTCCGCGAGTGCGATCCGGAGCTGGTCGCCGACATCCTGTCCGGGCAGTTCGATCCGGGCACCATGATCTCGGCCGACCGCCCGTTCGACGACGTGCCGACCGTCGAGGAGCGGATGCCCGAAATCCGGGCGTCGGCCTTCTTCTGGGGACGCAAACCGCTACTGCTGTCCGCGGTGCCCATGCTCGCGAGCATGGGCTGCCCGTACCGGTGTGACTTCTGCATCGACTGGAGCAGCACCTACCGCCCGTTGCCGGCCGACCGCCTCCGGGCGGACCTGCGGTACCTGGCCCGGCACCTGCCCGGCCGGCTGATCGTGTTCCACGACCCCAACTTCGCGGTGAAGTTCGACCAGGTCTTCGAAACGCTGGAGGCCCAGCCGCCCGGCGAACGGCCGCCGTACATCATCGAAAGCTCGCTCACGGTGCTGCGCGGCGACCGGCCGCGGCGGCTGAAGGAAACGAACTGCGCCATGGTCGCACCGGGCGTCGAGTCGTGGACCGATTACTCGAACAAAGCCGGCGTCGGCCGGACCGGCGGGCCCGAGAAAGTCGACCGCGTCGCCGCGCACTTCGCGCAGCTCGCCGAAAACGTGCCGTACCTGCAGGCGAACTTCATGTTCGGGCTCGACACCGACCAGGGCGACGAACCGGTCGAGCTGACCAACCGGTTCATGGACCTGGCCCCGTTCGCCTTTCCGACGATCAACATCCCCGTGCCGTTCGGCGGCACCCCGCTCCACGAAGAGCTCACCGCGGCCGGACGGATCCTCTCCAGCATGCCGTTCAGCTTCTACTACGCGCCCTACCTGGTGACCACCATCAAGAACTACGATCCGATCACCTACTACGAAAAGCTCATCGCGCTCTATTCGCACGCGGCATCCCCGGCGATGCTGCGCCGGCGACTGCGAACCGCCTCGAACCGCCTCGTCGGATACGTCCACCGGGCACGCACCGCGAGCTTCCGCTCCGACATCGCCAGCTTCCGCCGCATCCTGGAAATGCTGCGGTCCGACCCGCGGTTCCGGTCCTTCCACGAGGGCCGGACCGCCACCCTGCCGGAGTTCTACCGCCACATCGGCGAACGCATGTCAGGCCCCTACGCCGAACTGCTCTCCCCGGCCGACCGGACACCCGACCTGTCCCCGGCCGGCCCCGCACCCCACCATCTCGACATCGAGGAACGATAGCCACTGTATCCGCGCCCCTGTTCCCGGCCGGGAGGGGCAATTTCCGCTCGACAATCCACTAAGGACAGAGAGGTGCGTCCGGACTTGCCCAGCAAGAAATCGTTCCGAGACCTGGTCTCGGAACGATTTCCCGCCACCCTCACCGTCGCCGGCAGCAACTCGTGGCTACAGATTGCCCGCAATCGAGATCCGGACAAACGGAACCTGTGCCCCGGGCACGTAGATGACGGACTGCAGGTACTGCGCGGGAACCTTCAGACCGATCAGCGCCTGCCAGTAGGCCGGCAGCGGGTAGTAGTTCCGGTTGTCCCGCACCTCGACGTCGTGCAGGCCCTCGGGGGCAAGCGACCACAGGGCCACCAGGTTCACTCCGCAGAACACGGCGTTGCCGCTGAACACCGTGTAAGTGCTGACGATGTTCGCGCCGCGGTAGTAGCCGTAGACCCTGTTGCCCGTGATCTGCGCGTATGCGCCGTGCGTCTCGATCGCGGCACCGGTGACGTCGGTGCCGACGAAGTAGTTGCCGGCGATCGTCACGTACTGGCTGTTGGTGTAGATCGACGAGTGGTCGTGCCGCTCGCGGTCCACGGTCTTGAAGATGTTGCCCGTGATCAGGCTGTGGTCGACCACCGTTCCCATCACGACGGTGTTGATGTTGTCGGTGTTGAGGAACTGGTTGTCGCGGATGGTGATTCCGGAGCCCTTGTAGGCCACGACGGCGAAGCGCGGGAAGCCGTGATAAAGCGAGTAGGTGGTGACCGGGTTCTGCTGCTCGTTCTGATCGAAGATCACCCCGGTGATGCTCAAACCGGAGAGGTCGGTGCTCGGCTGGACCCCCATGAGCATCGCCAGGTAGTCGCCCGCACCGGGCGCGACGCGCAGCACCGTGTAGTGGCCGACGATCTTCAGCCCCCTGGACAGGCGCAGCGTAGGTGCCACAGTGAACACTCCCTGTGGTAGATCGACGGTCCCATCCACCGGATGGTCTAACAGGGACTGAATGCGCGCTGTCGCCTCGGAAACCGTCGCTGCCGACACCGGGGAGGCCGAAACGATTCCTGCCGTGAACGTCACCACCATTGCCAGAAATGATCCCAAAACCATTTTCCGGCAGCGCCGACCGATCATCACTGTCTCCTCCACCGAGTGTTCCGCACTAGCTGTGCTTCCCTAAACTTTCCGCACTTGAGCTGCGGAAAGTAGGGCAGAGCGACCCGGTAGGGCCCGGGCCGGAAGACCCGGGTGAAACGGCGAGCGCCCGGAAAGCGCCCAGGTCAGCCCGGCAATCCTCGGCAATGACCGGAGGGAATCACCCCATGACTGAGAGAAATCGAATGGACACGCAATGAATTAATTGAACAGAGGAGATTGCCGTAATTACTCTGCGTGACGGCGCGCGAGGGGGCGTGTCACCTTCGGGCGATCACTCGATGCCCTCGGGTCAGCCCTCTACAGCCTGGCCACCAGCGCCGTCGTCCGGACGGCCGGTCGTCGCACACGAGAGCGCGGCCTACCAGGAGGCGCCGGCCGTGCTCCACGACGGCTTCGAGCGCCGGCCGCCGGGATCATCCCGGCTCGTCAGCGCGCCGCACCATCGAAGTAGTCGACGGGGAATCCTTCGGCTGTCATGAAAGCGTCGAGTCGGGCGACCAGATCGTCCTTCGCCGCACCGGCCTCCAGCCAAGTGACGACCGTGACGTCCCAACCACCACAAGCGGAACGCCACGGCCGCAGCGTCCACGTCAGCGCCACATGCCCTCCGGACTCGAACCTCGCACTGACCTTCAGATCGCGATCAGCGTTGGCCCAGTGTTGCTCACCCTGCCAACCGCGAAAGTCGAGGCCGTCGACAAAACAAACGAGACCTCGGCCCACCACGAAGTTGGTGACGCCCTCCAGCCGGGCGTCCAGCCCGGGTGCCCGCGCGCCGACGACAAAGAACATCCTGCGGTCCTGCGGCTCTGCCGCCGCATGCCGTTCCGCGAAACGCACCGACACCGACGGGTTGCGCCCGCACTGGAGCACGACCTCGAAATCGTCCAAGCAGCTCAGCTCGTGCCCCGGGAGCAACCAGCCGTGCGAACATCTTGTGATCACATCGCACACGGTACTCACGGCCGGCCGATCCAGCTCACGACGCCGCCGCGATGCCGCACATGACGCCGTCCGCGGTCAGCCAGCGGGTGAAGGCGCTGGAGCGGCGCACGGGCCAAGTTCTCCTGCTGTGCACGAAGCCGGTGGTGCACGGGCAGGTCGCGGGCAAGCTGGCCAACGAGCTGGGCAGTGACCCGAAGCTCGGCGACGCCCTGCTCAAGCAGCTGGACGACATGCTCCAGCCGCGGTCGAAACGTGCCCGCCACTCGGTGTATCGCACCGTAGTCGGGTCCTTGCGCAGCCGCGATCGCCCCGGGCGCTCAGGGAAGCTCCGCCAAGGTCCGGCCGATGTTCTGTTCCACGATCTCCAGCATTGCCGACCGGTCCGGGAAATCACCGTCCAGCAGCCGCAACGGGCCTGCCACAAGCGACAGATACATGGCGAGACGATAGAAGCGCACCCGGTCGCCGTCCAGGTCGTCACGGCGGAAATGGGAATACCCGCTTCCGAAGCGCAGCTCCAGGAACATGTGCTCCCATTCGACATCGAAGAACATGACACCCTCGATGTCGATCAGCACCGGCTCGTCACAGTCGTCGACCAAGACGTGATCGGGACCCAGCTCGCCGTGGATCAACCCGTACTCAGTACGGGGAGCCACAGCGGCGTAGCGGTCGTGAACAAGTCCCAGAAGTCGATCTTCGACCGCCGCGATCCGGTCGACGCGAGCCGCGGCCTCGCCGAGATGGCCCAGCGCGCGGCGCAGCACGATCCGCTCCACCGGATCCGTGCCGCCCGCCCGGTCGGCGCCCGGGCGACCGTATCGATCGCGCCGGCTGTCGTGCATCGCCCGGACCACCTCACCGAGACGAGCCGACACCCGCCCGGCGCGCCGCGGGTCCCGTTCGCACAAGGCTTCGAGCGTGCCACCACGCACGTCCTCCAGCACGGCCACCTCACCCGCGAGCAGACTCCTGCTCCGGTCCACCATCACCACCCGGGGAATCCGCACGCCGATCGAGGACAAAGCGGCATGGGCGGTCTCGAACAGATCGAGACCGCTGGCATGACCGAACGGGTCGCTCCGGTCCTGCGTCGCCGCGTCCGGCCAGTAGTCCTCGTCCGCGTTCCACACATAGGCGATGCTCGTCGTGCGGTCATCCAGCACCAGCCGGTAGACGCCCTTCTTGGAACCACCCCGCAGCCGTTCCACCGAGACCAGTCCACGCTCACCGAACGCCGCTCGCACCACGCCCGACAACTCACCGTCGCCGAGCCACCCCCGGATCTCGACCATTTCCGCACCCTACAACCGGATGCGCTCTTCTGCCGCGACCAGTGTGCGCTCCGCCGGCTGGGTCCTGGCCGGTTTCCGGTGAGCGGTGTCGCCAGGCGACCCTATCGGGGGCGACATCGGACGAGGTTGTCCGTGCTCACTCTGCATCACTGCGCCCGCGTCACCGGTCACTCGACATCGTGAACCGAAAGGATTTTCCCGAGCGGGGCGCGCACTCAGGCAGAACAATGCCCAGCCATTCGACTGAACGACCGCGCCGCGCCGCAACCTGCACGAGTGGGATTCCAATCAAGATCGGTTCTCTCTGAATATGGGCTGTTAGTTTCACGGATGACGAGGTGGGCTTCCCTCATGGAGGAATGATGAAGCGGTTCATGGCAGTCCTTTTGAGCACATTGACGGCCACCGTCCTGCTGATGTCGGCCAGTCCCGCGGCCGGCGCCGCGACGGGCGAAGTCGTGGTCTTCACCTCCGAATTCGTCCCGCTGGACGTCTACGAGAACCCCGAGGGCTGCTACGCGCTGCCCGAGGGAGCGCACGTGCTCGCCAACCGCACCGACGGGCCGGTACTGGTTTACGGAACTCCCGAGTGTTTCGGTGTGCCCATCGTCACCGTCGAGGCGAGTTGGGGAACGCATGTCCCTCCGGCCGCGGCGAGCTTCCGGGTCTGATCGGCAACCGTGCTCACACATTCCGCTCACGCCGAAAGGACGCGCGTGTCGGTCGATCTCGCCATTGTCGGAGTCGGGTACGTCGGCCTGGACGTCACGGGTCACGTGCCGGGGAAGGAGGTCCACCGCCTGTAGCAGCCCCGCGGCCGGGGTGGAGCCCCGCCCGCGGTCACGACACCCGTCCGTATGCTGAAGGAGTACGTAGAAATGACTACTACTGCTGTCAAAAACGAGCGCCTGGAACTCCGCTTCAAGAAGTGGGACCGCAACGGCAACGGCCGCATCGAGCGGTCGGACCTGGAGGCGGAGGCCCGCCGGATCCTCGATGCGTTCGGCGAGTCGCCGTCCACCCCGCAGGGCCGCGCGCTGCTGGAGTCGTTCACCAGCACCTTCGAGTACTTGGCCGAGCGGGCCGGGGTCGGCCGCAAGGGCGCGCTGGACCGCCGGCAGTTCATCGAGGTCATCGAGGCGGAGGTGTTCAAGGGGGGTGACGCCGGGTTCGGGCGCGTGGTGCGGCCGATGATCCAGGCGATCCTCAACGTGTGCGACACCGACGGCGACGGCGAGGTCAACCGGGCCGAGTTCGCCAAGTGGCTGTCGGCGGCCGGTGTGGACCGGAAGAAGGCCGACGAGGCGTTCCGGCTCATCGACACCAACGGCAGCGGCTCGCTGACCGTGGAGGAACTGATCGCGGCGGTGAAGGCCTACCACTTCGGCACGCTGGACGTGCCGCTGCTGGGCTGACGGTTCGCGCACGACAACGGGCCCCGGAGCATTCCTCCGGGGCCGTTGTCGTGCCCGCGGTCAGTGCGCGACGCCCGCGGCCGTCACCGTCGGTCCCCGCTCGGCGACGCCGAGAGGCCGGCTGAACCGGACGGTGCGTTCGGGATGCATCCCGACCTCGGGCCCGGTGTGCGGCCGTGGCATGGAGATGAGGATGTTGTAGTGATTGGGGTGGTGGCACGCGTCGAACCCCAACACGGTGCCGATCAGCGCGCCTTCGAGCCACACCTCGTCACCGCGGTCGATCACCCCGGCGTCGATGACCTCCACGAAGCCCAGGAAACCCACCCGGTCGATCCGCTCCGCGGTCACCGGGTGGTCGGTGGTGACGAGCTCGTGCACCTCGCCCTGCCGGACGCAGCGGCTGGCGAACGGCTCCAGGCGCATGCCGCGGTCGTCGCGGCGATGCACGAGTACTTTGACCACCCGGCTGTGCACGGGGCGCTTCGGTCCGTCCTCGATCACGTGCTCTCCCTTCGGTACGCCTCGTCCACCAAGGCCAGGGCGGCCAAGCCGCCGTCGGCCCACGCGCCGCCGGCGGCCGCGGCGCGCGCGAAGTCCCGGAGCACGCCCTCGTATTCGTGCCACAGTGAGCCCTTGAACCCGTCGTGCCCGGCGAGCATGTCGGCGCGTAGTTCGCGGCCGCCGGCCAGACGCGCGGTGACGTCCTTGACCTCGCCCGAGTAGGACCAGTCCAGCTCCACCCGCACCGGCGCCGTGCCCCGCGCCGTGAGCACGGCGCGCCGGTCGGTCCCGGCCGCGTCCCGCCCCACGCGCGCCTCGCACAGCTGCAGCGGACCGGCGAACAGGCGCGCCAAATCGAGTGCGTTGGGGCCGTTGTCGGCCACGCAACCACCGCCGGATCGTGTGGCGTCGAGGTACCAGCGGTCGGTTGCGACGTGCTCCTCGATGCGTTCGAAGTACCGCACGGTCAACGACTCCAGCGGCCGTCCGTCCACTTCGGCCAGCAGGGCGAGGACGTTGTCGTTGTACCGCCGGTGGAACGCGGTGAACAGCGCGACGCCACGCGCGTGGGCCACCGCCACCAGCTCGCGGCCGCGCGCCAGGTCGATGTCCAGGGGCTTTTCCACGCACACCGGCACCCCCGCCTCGACCGCGTCGCGGCAGATCGCCGCGTGCGCGTCGTTCGGCGCGGCCACCACCACGGCGTCCACCAGGCCGGCGGACAGCATCGCCCGGTGGCCGGGGAACGCCGGGACCGCGTGTCCCGCGCGGGCCTCGGGGCGCGGGTCGCACACGGCCGCCAGTGCGAACCCGTCCAACCGGTCGATCGCGGCCAGGTAGAAGCGGGCGATGACGCCGAGCCCGGCCACTCCCAGGCGAATCACCCGGCGGCCCGCAGGGTCGACGAGCGCAGCTCCTCGTACAGGTCGGCGGGCAGCGGCACGCCGTGCTCCCGCCGCCACGCCGCGCGTTCACCTTCGAGCCAGCCCGGGTAGACGACCGGACGGCGCGGGTCGGCCGGCGGGCAGCCCAGGAGCGCGGCGAACAACCCGTCGGCGTCGCCGGCGAATCCCGTCCGCAGCCGCGCGGGCGCGATGGCCAGCGCCATGACGCCGATGTCGTCGTCGGTGTCCCCGGCCCGCACCGGGCCCAGCGCGGCACCGGACACCAGTGCCGACAGCGCCTCCACCAGCAGCCCCAGCCCGAAACCCTTGTAGGCACCGGTTTGCGGGGTGCTGCCCAGCCACAGCAGGTGCCCCTCGCCCCGGTCGTAGGCGGCCGGATCGGTGACCGGCGTGCCGTCGTCGGCGGCCAGCCACCCGGCGGGGATCGGCTCGTCCGCCCGCGCCGCGGCCCGGACCCGGCCGGTGGGCACCACGGTCGTGGACATGTCCAGCACGAACGGGTGCCGGTCGCCCGCGGGGCAGGCCAGTGCCAAGGGGTTGGTGCCCAGCGCCTTCGCCAGGCCACCCGGCGGCCGGGCGATGGCCTGGCCGCCGCAGTTGGACGTGACCAGCCCGATGACGCCCCGGTCGGCGGCGCGGGCAGCGTGGAACCCCGCACACCCGATGTGCGTGGCGCCGCGCAACGACACCATGCCGACGCCGTACCGCTCGGCGCGCGACACGGCGAGGTCCATCGCCTGGGAGGCCGACCACAGGCCGAGGGTGCGGTGGGCGTCGGCCAGCACGCACGCTCCCGAGTCGGTGAGGACCTCCATGTCGGCCGCCGGGTCGGCGCGACCGGACGCCAGCAGCGGCAGGTACAGGCGGGTCAGGTTCACCAGGCCGTGCGAGGTGACGCCGGTCAGGTCCCCGTGCACGAGCGCCCGGGCCGCGGCGCCGGCGCGGTCGGGCGGGACGCCGCGGTCGGCGAACACGTCCGCCACGGCCGACACCAGCGCGGGGTAGGGCACGACGACGTTCATCATCCTCCGTTGCGGGCGAAGCGCGTGACGAGCTCGTGCACCACCGCCGAGAACCGGTCCAGTTCCTCGACGTGGGCGTGTTCGCCGCGCGCGTGTGCGTTGTTGGTTTCCAGCGATCCCGGCCCCAGCACGACGGTGCGGGTTCCGGGCACGTCGGCGAGCCAGATCGCGTCACAGGTGAATCCGGGCTCGCCGGCCGGCCAGGGCGCCGCGATTCCCTCGAGGTCCGGCACGTCGTGCTCGCGCAGCGCGGGCAGGCCGCGTTTTCGCCACTCCAGCGCCGTGATCGCGGGCGCGTCGACGGCGGTGCGGTGGAACGGATGGGTGCCCCGGAAACGTTCGGCGAACTCGGCCAGCCCCTCCCGCAGCCCCTCCTCCAGCGCCCCGGACAGGACCGCGGCCGACTCGGCACTCCCGTAGGACAGGTTCAGCAGCAGCTCCCCCGAGCCGTAGACGCGGTTGTGCATCCGCCCCGTGTGCAGGCCGGCCACGCACACCCGGCCGTCCGGAACGCGCCCCGCGAGCCCGGTCGCGAGGTGCTGGGCCAGGAACCCGAGCAGCACCGTCGCGTTGTGCCCGGCGTGCGGCTCGTCGTCGATCGCGTCGTCGCCGCGCACGACGACGGCCGCGGTCATGGCGGCGGTGCAGCGCGGCAGGTAGCGCAGGCCGGTGGGCTCGCAGAACACGTTGAGCGCGCCGCGGAAGCCCGCCTCCACCAGCGGCCGGGTGCCGAAGAAGCCCATCGCGCCGCCCTCCTCGCCGGAGACGGCTTGCACGAGCACGCCGACGTCGCGGCCCACGGCCGGATCGCGCGCCGCCTCCCGCAGGCCCGCCAGCAACGCCACCGCGGGTCCCTTGGCATCGATCGCGCCCCGGCCGTGGAACCGGCTCCCGTCGAACCCCACCGGTTCGACCGGCGCGACCGTGTCCAGGTGCACGTTGAACATCACGGCCGGCTCGGCGTGGCCCAGCCGCAGCACCAGGCTCGGCTGGCACTCCAGGAAGCCCGGGTCACGCCGCACCGCCTCGCGCACGACGGCGGGGACGTCGGCCCGCCGGAGCACCTCCGGCGAGGCGGGCCCGAGGTGCGCGGTGTGCATGCCGAAGGCGTGCGCGGCCTCGGCGTAGGCGTGCACGGCGTCCCACAGCCGCACCTCGCCATCGGTCTCCAGCGGACCCGCGGTGGGCGTGCGCAGCAGCTCCAGCAGCAGGGCACGATCCGGGGCGATCACCGCAGCAGCCGGGCCAGTGCCCGCCCCGCGCGGACGAACGCCTCCGCCGCGCCCTCGGCCGGCCGGTCCGAGCGGTGCGGCTGGAGCGCCACGTGCGGCTCCAGCGACCACGCCCCGGGGTAGCCGGCCGAGCGCAGCAATCGCACGCAGTCGCGCACGCGCGCCTCACCCGTGCCGGGATCGACGAACGTGGCGCCCCGGGCGTCTTTGACGTGCACGTGCGCCACGTGCGGCGCGACGCGCCGCAACACCTCGTAGCCGTCGTAGCCGTGGGCGACGGGATTTCCCGTGTCGAACAGCAGCCGCAGCGAGGAGCCGTTCACCGCGTCCAGCAGCTCCAGCATCCGGTCGGCGTCCGAGGCGGCCCACCCCGAGCAGTTCTCGTGCAGCAGCACGACACCGGCGGCCTCGGCGGCCCGGGCGAGGGCCACGACGCGGTCGAGCACCCGCGCGCGCCAGCGGGACTCGTCCAGGCCGTCGTTGGGGTAGGACATGATCCGCACGTACGGGGTGCCCAGGACGGCGCACCGCCGGGCCAGCACGGCCAGTTCGGCGAGGTCGTCCTCGAACGGCGCGGTGACCGGCCGGGCCCAGCCGCCGATCCGCGACGCCACGCACACCACCCGCACGCCGTGGTCGGCCAGCGTCGAGGCCACCCGGGCGAAGTGCCGGTCCGCCAGGTCGGCGACGGCCAGCCCGTCGACGGTGCGCAGTTCGACGGCCGACCAGCCCAGTTCCGCGAGGACGGCCAGCTGGCCGGCCAGGTCCGGGGCCGCCTCGTCGGTGATCCCGGCCAGGACGGCGTCGCCGGCGTGCCGCGGGGACGCGGTCGCCGCGGCCTCAGACCGCACTGACGGCCTCCGGCGCGCGTGCTGCCGGGACCACCACCGGCTCGGCACTGATGTTCTTGGCCACCGACAGCAGCCTGGCCACGTCGCAGGCGACCGAAAAGCCCTTCGCGTGCTGGTCGCGGCCGCCCTGGAACAACCGGTAGGCGTAGATCATCCACTCGGTGAGCGAATCGTCACGCAGCACCTGGTGCTCGCGTTGGCCGTCCACCGTCACGGTCAGCTGGGAGTAGGGGTCGTCGGAGCTGACCGCGTAGTGCCCGACCGCCGTGCCGCGTTCGAATCGCAGCACGACGCGCCGTTCCCGCACCGGGGACGTCAGATCCGACTCGATTTCCGTGCGCGTGCCATTGGTGTGCCGCAGCCCCACCCGGGCACCACCCATGTGGGGCACCCGCGTCTTGCCGATCACCAGGTCGGCGCCGGAGGCGTGGGTGACCCGGGCGTTGCCGGCCAGGCGCAGCGCCAAGCCAACGCCGTGCGGCAGTTCCACGTCGAACGCCGTCCGGTGCGACGTCGTGGTCAACGAGCGCCGGAACCGCGGCTTGTTCTGCACGAGCGTGATCGAGCGCGGCTCGCCCAGCCGCCCGTCCCGCCCCAGCGCCGTCAGCCGCGCGGTCAGCGAACTGGTCAGCCACGGCTCGACGACGGCGATCCGCAGTCCGTGTTGCCGGCGCAGCTCGATCACCCGTGACAGCTCGTCGGGGTCGATGGCCAGCGGCTTCTCCACCACCAACCGCCGGAACCCCAGCCGCGTGAGCGCGGCGATCACCTCGGAACGGCTTTCCGGCGGCGTGCACACGTGCACCACGGTCCGCGCGGGGTCCACCTCCGCCGCGGCGGCTCCCAGGTCCGCGCGCACGACCAGCCCCGGTCGCTCGGGCGGCGTCCGCCACGGGTCGCAGCCCACGACCGGCTCGTCGTCGAACAACTCCGGCGCGGCGGCGCGAGCGCCGGCGAGCACCGGAAGGTGCAGCTGCGCGCCGGCTCGTCCCAGCCCCACCACGAGTGTTCGCACTCCTGATCCCCGTCCATTTGGATGAAAAATGGCCACCGCCCCCGACAGACGATTCGATTCGAACATGCGCGAGATTTCACGATTCGAGCGACACTTGTCAACACTCCGTGTTCACAGTTGACCAAGAAGAGTGAAGACAACTCGCATTGAGGGGCGACACTTGGGCTCCGATCTTAGGATCCAACGGAAATTCCGACAGCGGAGGTGAACGCTTGAGCGTTCCATCATTCACCCAATCAGCGACGTTTTCGAAATTGTGGCCCACCACGAGCCGCCACATTATCGACGTGCTGGACCGCGGCAAGTACTCACATGGCCACAAGGTCGTCGAATTGGAAGAAGCGCTGGCCGCGTACACCGGCGCCGAGTACGTGGTGGGGGTGAACAGCGGCACCGACGCACTGGTGCTCCTCCTGCGCGCGTGCGGCCTGCGGCCCGGTGACGAGGTGGTGGTGCCCGCGTTTTCGTTCATCGCCTCCGCGTCCGCCGTGGTGCTCGCCGGCGGTCGTCCGGTGTTCGCCGACATCGAGCCCGACGGCTACGGCATGGACCCCGCTTCGCTCGCGGCCGTGACCACCGAACGCACCCGGTTCGTGCTGCCGGCGCACTTGTTCTGCCAACCCGCGGACATGACGGGATTGGGCGAAACAGCCCGGCGGCTGGGACTGACCGTGGTGGAGGACAGCGCCGAGGCGATCGGGATGCGGTACGGCGGCACGCACGCGGGGCTGCTCGGCAAAGGTGGCGTGCTGTCGTTCTTCCCGACCAAGACGCTCGGCGCGCTGGGCGACGCGGGCGCCGTCCTCACCGACGACCCGGGCGTCGCCGAAACCGTCGCCGCGCTGCGCCACCACGGGCGGTTCGGCCCCACCGCCGGCCACTTCCCCGCCATCAACACCACCACCGGCGCGGTCGGGGTCAACAGCAAGATGGACGACCTGCAGGCCGCGGTGCTGCTGGCCAAGCTCGGCCGCCTGGACGCGGACATCGAGCGCCGCGCCGTCCTCGCCCACCGCTACACCGAACTGCTCGCCGGCGTGCCCGGGGTGCGGAAGCTGCCCTCGGTGCTGCCGCGCCGGGCCGACGTACGTGGAGTGTTCTACGTGTACGCGCTCGAGGTGGAGCGGCGGGACCAGCTGGCCGCGCACCTGGCCGCGCGCGGCGTGGGAGCCGAGACGTACTACCCGACCCCGCTGCACCTGCAACCCTGCTTCGCCGACCTGGGCCACCGGCCCGGGGACTTCCCCCACGCCGAGGCCGCCTGCCGGCACGCGCTCGCGCTGCCGCTCTACCCGGACCTGCACGAGGACGACGTCGCCCAGGTGTGCCGCGAGATCCGCGACTTCTCCCGGTCCGCGGAGGCCGCATGAAGATCGCGTTCTTCCCGCCGGACCTGTTCGAAGACGACCGCGAGGTGCTGCTCGACGTGGTCCGGGAGGTGGCGCTCGATCCCGAGCAGCGGTTCATCCTCGGGCGTCGCACCGAGCGCTTCGAAACCGTCATCCGTGACGCCGTCGGAGCGGCCGACGCCATCGCCTGCTCCAGCGGCACCTCGGCGTTGACCCTCGTGCTCCGTGCCATGGGGGTGGGGCCCGGCGACGAGGTCGTGGTCCCCGCCTACTGCTGTGCGCCGCTCGCGGCCGCCCCCGTGCTGCTCGGCGCCACGCCGGTGTTCGCCGACGTCGACCCGGCGACGATGGTCGTCGACCCGGTCGAGGTCGAGAAGGCGGTCACCGCGCGCACCAAGGTCGTCATGCCCGCCCACGTGTTCTCCGTGATGGCCGACATGCCGGCGCTGCGCGCCATCGCCGCCGACGCCGGCGCGCGGCTGCTGGAAGACTCCGCCGTCGCCCAGGGCGGCGTGCTCGGCGGCCGGGCCGCGGGCACCTGGGGCGACGCGGGCGTCTACTCGTTCGTCCAGGTCAAGACGTTCGGGATGCCCGGCGAGGGCGGCATGGTCGTCACCGGCGACCCGGAACTGGGCCGCGTCGTGCGCATGCTGCGCAACCACGGCCAGGACGGCCGCACCCGGTTCCTGCACCACCGGATCGGCGTGAACAGCCGCTTCGACGAGATCATGGCGGCGTTCCAGCTGCGCCGCTTGCCGGGACTGCCCGCGCGCCTGGAACGCCGGGCCCGCATCGGCGAGTACTACACCGAGCGGTTCACCGGCCTGCCCGGCGTCGTGCCACCGCCGCCCGGCCGCGACGGACGCTGCTTCTACGTGTACTCCCTGCTCGCCGAGCACCGCGACGCGCTGCACGACCACCTCGCCATCCGTGGCATCGGCTCGCACGTGTACTACCGCTCCCCCTTGCCGCACCAGGCGGCGTTCCGCACCACCGGCCGCGAGTGGCCGGCGGCCGAACGCGCCTGCGCACGCCAGCTCGCCATCCCGATCCACCCGCACCTGACCGACACCCAGGTCGAGCACATCGCCGACGAAGTGTGCCGGTTCGCCCGAACCTGAAACGGAGACGCCATGCCGCACACCAGCCCCGCTCCCACCGCCGACGCCGTGGCCCTGGAGTGGCACCGCCGGGCCGCGCGCCCCGGCCTGACGCGCGTCATGCGCGCCTCCCAGCCCGCCGGCCTCGCCGGGGCCACCACCGAACGCACCCGCGCGCTCCTCGCCGGCCACCTCCGGGCGATCGCGCCCCGCACGGCGCTGGAGATCGGCTGCGGCATGGGCAGGCTCACCCCCACCATCGCCGCGCACGCCCGCGACGTGCTGGCCGTGGACATGACGCCCCGGATGCTCGACCTCGCCCGCGCCGAGTGCGCCGGCCTGCCGCACGTGCGGTTCGCGCACGCCGCCGTCCAGCAGTTGCCGGTACCCGAAGAGCCGTTCGACGTCGCCGTGTGCGTGTGGGTCCTCATGCACGTGCTCGGCGAGGACGACCTGGCCGAAGCGTGCCGCCGCATCGCCGCCTCGGCCCGGCACCTGGTGCTGGTGGAGTACGAGCACGCCGACATCCCGGTCGGCGAGTACTCGCGGCTGCGCGACCTGGACGCCTACCTGGAGCTGCTGCCGGGTGCCCGGCTGGTCGAGCGGCGCGACGTGTTCTACGGCGGCGACCGGTCCTTCGCCGCCCTGATCGCTCTGGAGGGCCCCCGGTGATCACCTCCATCGCACCCGCCACCACCCGCGCCTACGTCCGGCTGGCCAAGCTCGACATCGTCGACTACTACCTCGGCGTCCTGGTCGTCGTGACGTTGCTGCCCGCCGCGCTGCGCTTCGACGGCGGCGTGCTCACCAGCACCGGCCTGTTCCTGCTCGGCGAGGTGTTCGTCATCGCCGCGATGGTGGCCTTGGACGATCTGACCGGCTTCCGCGACGGCAGCGACGTCGCCAACTACGCCCCCGACGACCCGAACCGGCGCCGGTACCGCAAGCCGCTCGTCGCCGGAACGCTGACCGAGGACCAGGTGCTGCGGTTCGCGTGGGCCACCGGGATCATCGGCGCTCTGCTGTGGATCGCGGCGATCGCCACCGCACCGCACGCTCCCTTGTGGACCGTCGCGCTGATCGGCGTCACCTACTTCTTTTCCGTGCAGTACTCCTGGGGCGTCAAGCTCAGCTACCACGGGTTCCAGGAGTTCTTCATCGCCGCCCTGGGCTGGGCGCTCGTGCTGGCCCCCTACGGACTGGCCGTGGGCTCGCTCGACGGCGACGTCATCGTGCAGGCGCTGCTGTTCGGCCTGGGACCGCTGCTGTTCGGCGTCTACTCCAACACCAACGACATCAAGGGCGACCGCCGGGTGGGCCGGCCCACCGTCGCCGCGCTCACCTCGCCGCGCGGGAACATGCGCTTCATCTTCGCCGTCACCGCCGTGGAGGCCGCGCTGATCGTCTGCGGGCCACTGCTGGGCACCGCGTGGTGGTTCCCGTTGGCCCTGCTGCCGACGCTCCTGCTGCGCGCCTGGCAGCTGCGCATCGCCTTCGGCCGGGGCGACATCCTGCGTGCCCGCCTCCTGGGCATCCGCATCCACCGCGTCACCGTGGTGGCGCTGGTCACGGTGAACCTGCTGTGACCGCCGAAGAAGACGTCATCGTCGTCGGGGCCGGCGTCGCCGGACTGGCCGCCGCGCACGCGCTGCGCCTCGCCGGCCGCTCGGTGCGGGTGCTGGAGGCCGCCGACGCCGTGGGCGGCCGGATGCGGACCCTGCGCACCGGTGGGTTCCTCGTCGACACCGGGGCCGAGCAGGTGCCCGAACGGGGCTACCCCGCCACGTGGGGCCTGCTCGGGCAGCTGGGCGTGGACCGGGCCGCGGTGCCCCGGATCGGCCGGCACCTCGCCGTGTGGCGCGGCGGCCGGGCGCGGCCGGGACTCGCCCACCCCCGCGGCCTGCTCACCGGGGCCGGCCTGGGGCCGCGCGCCCGGCTGGACCTGCTGCGGATGCTGCGCGTGCGCCCGGACTTCGACCACCCGGAACGCGCCGAACTCGGCACGGTCGCCGAGTTCGCCGGGGCCTTCCACCCCGACGTGCTGGACTACCTCTGCCAGCCGGTCGTGTCCGGGTTCTTCGGCTGGCGGCCCGAGCGTTCGGCCGCGGCGCCGCTGCTCGCGCTGCTGGCCGCCGCCGGGCCGGCGAACACCTGGCGCACCTACCGCGACGGCATGGACACCCTCGCGCGCGTCCTGGCCGCGTCCCTGCACGTCACCACCGGCGCCCGCGTCGACGGCGTGGTGTCCGAGCCCGGGTCGGTCCGGGTGCTCTGCGGCAACCGGCAGATCCGCGCACGGCGGGTGGTGCTCGCCGTGCCCGCCCCCCTGGCCCGCGTCCTGCACGTCAACGCCCCCGCCGGCGACGCGGAGTTCCTCGCCGCCGCCACGTTCACCCCGGTGGTCAAGGCCCACTTCATGCTGCCGACCCGCCCGGCGTCGCGCTCCTACGCGATCGTCATCCCTGCCGCGGAGGACCAGGTGGTGTCCACGCTCATCCTCGACCACGTCAAGCACCCCGGGCGGGCGCCCGCCGGACGGGGCCTGGTCACCGTGATGGCGAACCCCGCCACCGCGCCCGGCCTGCTCGACGCCGCCGACGACGAGGTGTCCGGCGTCCTGTCCGGCGCGGGCCGGCGGTTCCTCCCCGCACTGAGCACGGCCACCGGCGCACTGGTCACCCGCTTCCGCGACGCCCTGCCCGAGGCCACCCCGCACGCCTTGGCCCTGCGCGCCGCCTTCGCCGCCCGGCCCGTCACCGCCGTCGAGTACGCCGGGGACTGGACCGGGCTCGTGCCGTGCAGCGAGGCGGCCGTGCGCTCCGGGCAGCACGCCGCCGCCCGGCTGCTCTCCGCCACGCCAGTCAGGAGGGAACACGTATGAGGCCCCACGACATGGGCACCCTGTTCCACGAGGTCGCCGCGCGCCGCACGCACACCACCGTCGTGCTCGACCGGCCCTTCGACATCGCACCCGACCGGGGCACCGAATTCACCGTGCCCCAGCTGGCCGGCCTCGTGGCGGAAGCAGCGGGCTGGCTCCACGCCGCGGGGATCCGCCCCGGAGAGCGGGTCGCGGTGATCAAGCGCAACCACTACGACTACGACCTGCTCGCCTGCGCGGTGATCCGGCTCGGCGCCGTCCCCGCTCTGCTGTCGGGCGACCTGCCCGGCGACGTCCTGGAAACGCTGCTAGAGCGCCTGGAGCCGGCGGTCCTCGTCACCGACCGGCCCGTTCCGGCGCACCACGCCCGCCGCGTGCTGTCCCTGGCTGCCCCCGGCCAGGGCGAACTGGCGCTCGACGACGTGCGAGGCACCCGCGCCCCGTCGCCCCGGCGCCGGTCCGACGACGACCCGCTGGTGATCAACCACACCTCCGGCACCACCGGCACCCCCAAGCTGGTCGTCCACACCACGCGCACCATCGTCGACCGGCTCGCCCGGTTCGAGGCGCTGCGCGTTCCGGTCGTGGGCACCCGCCGCGACGACGTCGTCGCCAACGCCTCCTCCTACGCCCACGGCCGCACCTTCTGCTGGACCGGCAGCGTGTTCTGCCTCGCCCCCCGCAAGATCGTGCTGCTCTCGGACCCCGCCTCGGCGGGAGAAGTGCTCGGCGCCCACCCGCCCACCACCGTCGAAGCCCTGCCCGCCGCCTACGTGCGGTGGCGCACCATGGCACCCGGGGCGGGCAACCCCTTCCGCGACGTACGCCTGTTCGTCTCCACCTACGACGCGGTGCACCCGCCCGTGGTGCGGACCATGCTGCACGCGTCGCGCCGCCGCCGTCCACTGTGGATGCAGGGCTGGGGGCAGACCGAAACCGGGCCGCTGTCCTTCCGCTTCCTCACCCGCGCCGCCGTCGACCGCGCCACCCACGCCCGCCACCTCGGCCGCCCGCTCCCGGGCCGGGCGAAGCTCCGGGTCGTGGACCCCGGGACGTTCCGGCCGGTGCCACGAGGACGGCCGGGACTCGTGCTGGCCCGGACCAAGGCTCTCTGCGCCACGTACGTGGGCGAGCAGGACCGCTGGCACGACAAGCACACCGACGGCTGGTGGAACACCGGGGACCTCGGCGTCCTGACCCGCACCGGGGCCGTGCTGCTGCTCGACCGCGAGATCGACACCGTGCCCGGCCTGAGCTGCCTGCACACCGAGGACGTGCTCGAGAACCGGCTGCCCGAGGTCCTGGAGTGCGTCGTCCTGGGCGCCACCGGCAGCCCGCCCGTCCCGGTCGTCGTCACCGCCGACGGGCACCTCGACCCGCGGCGCTGGCGGTCCGCCGTCGCCGGCCTGCCGCCGCTGGCGCCCCCGCGCGTGGTCACCTGGGACGACCTCCCGCGCACCGGCACCGGCAAGGTGCGCCGCCTCGAACTGCTCACCCGCGTCGCCGGGCACACCGTCACCCACGGGACCGGAAGGTGGACATGAGCACGATCCGGGAGGGCTACGCCTTCGACAACCACAGCGTGCACGCCACCGAGCAGCACCGCTGCCTGGCCGCCGCCTACGACCCGGCGACGCTCGCCCGGCTGGAGCGCACCGGCGTCGGACCCGGGTGGCGGTGCCTGGAGGTCGGCGCAGGCGGCGGCAGCGTCGCGCACTGGCTCGCCGAGCGCGGCGCGTCGGTCCTGGCCACCGACGTCAAGCCCGAGCACGTCCCGCCCGCCGCGGGACTGACCGTGCTGCGGCACGACGTCGTCCACGATCCGCTGCCCGAAGCCGAGTTCGACCTCGTCCACGCCCGCCTCGTACTGCTGCACCTGCCCGAGCGCGAACAGGTGCTGCGCAAGCTCGTCCGCGCCCTCAAGCCCGGCGGTCTGCTGCAGCTGGACGAGTTCGACCTCGGCTACGGACCGGTGCTGCTGGCCGCGGACACCGGACACGCCGCCGCCTACGAGGAGTTCCTGGCCGCCAAGGAGCGCATGTTCGCCGCGGCCGGCGCGGACTGCCGCTGGGGCCGCCGGGTCGCCGCCTCGATGGTCGCCGCCGGCCTGGTGGCGGTCGACCCGGTACCGGTGGTGCAGCAGTGGAACGCGGACTCCCCCGGACTGCGGCTGCTGGTCCACCACACCCACCACCTGCGCGGCAAACTGCTCGCCGCGGGCCTGACCGACACCGGCCTGCGGACCGCCCGCGCCGCGATGACGCACCCCGCGTTCCGCGCCACGTCCTGCGTCTTCTACACCGTCCAGGGCAGGCGTCCCGCATGACCGCCGTCGACGCGCCGAGCTGGAGCGGACCCGTCGACCTCCCGCTGCGCGGGGAACCCGACGTGCAGGCGGCGTGCGGACTGATGCACGTCCACGGCCGCCGGCTCGGCCGTCCCGCGCCGCTCGGGATGGACTACGCCCGCGCCGTCGGCGTCGAACTGGGGGCGATCGGAGTGCTCGCCGTCGAACTGGGGCGCACCCGCGGCGTGCCGCTCACCGGGCACATCACGTCCGTCGCGCAAGCCGCCCTGCTCGCGGTCTCCCAGTACCTGGCGGCCGCGACCGCCGACGAACCCGACGAGTGGCACCCCGGCGCGGGGCCGCCGTTCCGGTCCGCCGACGGCGCGGTGTTCGAGGCGGAGACCCTCGATCCCGGGCCGTGGCAACGGTTCTGGACCGAGCTGGGTGTCCCGGCCCGGGCCGTCGAACGGGGCTGGCGCCCCTTCCTGCACCGCTTCGCCACGGCCACTTGCCCGCTGCCGCCCGATTTCGCCGACTCCGCGGCCCGCTTCCCGCTCGCTGTCCTGGAAGCCACCGCTCGACGGACGGGCATGACCATGGTCGTCCGGTCGGAGCGAGTGCTGGACAGCCTGCCCGCCTACCGGATCTCCCCGCGCGGGCCGCGCGGGAACACCCGGGACGAGGTCCTCTCGGCCGGGGAGCTGCCGCTGGCCGGGATCGTCGTGCTGGAGTCGTGCCGGCGCGTGCAAGGACCGCTGGCCGGGCACCTGCTGGGGCTGCTCGGGGCGACCGTGGTGCGCGTCGAGCCGCCCGGCGGCGACCCGCTGCGCTGGGTGTCACCGATGGCCGGGGACACCTCCGCCCGGTTCCTCGCCCTGAACCGGGGCAAGGCCGTGGTCGAGATCGACCTGCGCACCGGCCGGGACGAGGTGCTCGACCTCGCCGCGTCGGCGGATGTGTTCGTGCACAACTGGGCGCCGGGCAAAGCCACCCGCTGGCGCCTGCGAGCCGAGGATTTCCCGGCCGGCCTGGTGTACGCGCACGCCTCCGGGTGGGGCGACGAACTCGGTCCCGAACCGCCGCCGGGCACCGACTTCGTCGTCCAGGCCCACGCGGGCGTGCCCGCCTCGCCCATGACCGTCGTGGACGTGTTCGGCGGCGTCGTCGCCGCCCACGCCGTGGTGGACGCGCTGCTGCGCCGCGAACGGACCGGGTGCGGGCAGCTCGTGGCGTCGTCGCTGCTGTCCGCCGCGTCCCGGCTCAACGCTCTCACCGGTCACCGCGACACATCCGCGCCCACCGTGCCGGTGTGCACCGACCTCGCCGCACTGGGACGCGACCCGCGATTCGCGCGGGCCCTCACCCGGGAGCGGTGCGTGCTGCCGGTCTCGCCCTGGGAGTTCTTCCGATGACGTGGGTCTCCCGCGCCGGGGTGGTGATCGCCGACCGGGTGCCGGCGGCGGCGCGGCGCGCCTGGGTCCGCGCCGGGCACTGCCCCGGCCGGGACCTGC
Organism: Amycolatopsis sp. NPDC051128; assembly: GCF_040682715.1. Taxonomy (NCBI): domain Bacteria; kingdom Bacillati; phylum Actinomycetota; class Actinomycetes; order Pseudonocardiales; family Pseudonocardiaceae; genus Amycolatopsis; species Amycolatopsis sp. NPDC051128. The sequence continues at coordinate 328,076 of NZ_JBFBBN010000002.1, forward strand.
ACTCGCTGTTCCGCGACCGGGTCCGCCACCATCCCGGCCGGGTCGCCGTCATCGACGACCGCGGGAGGCTCACCTACGGCGAACTGGACGAGCAGGCGCGGGGGCTGGCGGGCGCGCTGGCGGCCCGGCCCGGCGACATCGTCGGCGTCCGCGTGCCCAACGGCCGCGACGCCGTGGTCGCCGAGCTCGCCGTCGCCGCGTGCGGCGCGGTCGCCCTGCCGTTCACGGGTGGGCGGACCGACGCGCTGAACCTGCTCGGACGGGCCCGCGCCGCGTCGCTGATCACCGATGACGACCTGCCGTGGCCGGCCGTGCCGCCCCACGCCCGGGGCGAGGGGCGGAAACCGGTCACCGTGGACCCGGAGTCCCCGGCGAGACTGCTCGTTTCCTCGGGTTCGGAAGCCGAGCCGAAGCTCGTCGCCTACTCCCACAACGCCTTCGCCGGCGGCCGCGGCAATTACCTGCGCGCCGTGCACCGCGACACCCCGGTGTGGCGGGACCTCGTGCTCGTGCCGCTGTCCTCGGCCTACGGGTCGTTCGGGGCCACCATCACCCTGTGCCGCTTCGGCGGGACACTGGTGCTGCGCCCCCGGTTCGACGCCGTGGACGCGCTGCGGGCCATCGCCGAGCACCGGCCCACCCACGTGTTCGGTGTGCCGGCCATGCTGCGCCGCCTCACCGAACACGCCCCGGCCTTCGACACCTCGTCGCTGCGGGCCGTCGTGTCCAGCGGTGACGTGCTGCCGGACGACACCTTGCGGCGGTGCCGGGAGGTGTTCGGCATCGACGTGGTCAACGTCTACGGCTCTTCCGACGGGGTCAACTGCCACACCACCACGCCCGAGCACGGTGTGGGCCGCCCCGACCCGGCGGTGACCGCCATCCGGATCGTGGACGGCGAGATCTGCGCCCTGGGTCCGATGACCCCGCTCGACCACGTCGGCGGCGGACCACCCCGGCTTCCCGGCGGCTGGGTCCGCACCGGCGACCGAGGCAGCTTCGACACCGACGGCACGCTGCACGTCCTGCGTCGCATCAAGCGCGTCGTCATCCGCGGCGGCTACACCATCAGCCCCGCCGAAATCGAGTCCGCGCTGACCGGCCACCCCGACATCGCCGACGCCGCGTGCGTGCCCGTGCCCGACCGCGAGCTCGGGGAGCGGCTGTGTGCGTGCGTCACCGTCCGCGCCGGCCACCCGGCTCCCGACCTCGCCGGGCTGACCGCGTTCCTGCGCACCGACCGGGGCATCACCCCGCACAAGCTCCCCGAGCGCCTGCTCGTCCTGGCCCGGCTTCCCCTGACCCACACCGGAAAAGTCTGCCTGCGCACGCTCGCCGGCCTCGCCACCGCCCAGCACGGCGAACGGTGATCGGTCTCGACCCGCGGGCCGGGCCCGGACAGCTGATCGGCGCGGTATTCGCCGCCGGAGACCGCCGTCCGAAACACCGACCAGCGGGGCGGTCCTCGGTCAGCGTGAGTCACGTCCCGGGTATCGCCATGTAGCGGTGCGCGACGTGCCGGCACGCGTCGAGGAGTTCGGCTGGGTGGAGGTCGGCCAGGTCGGTGTCGAAGGTGGCGAGGATTCCGGCGATGCCGGACCAGGACCAGGCGCCGAGGGTGAGCCGGCAGTGATCGGTGTCGAGGTGTTCGACGACGGAGCCACCCGGTGCCCAGCGGGCCACGATGTGGGCGGGCAGGTTGAGTCGTGCGCTGCCGGTGCATGGCCAGGCAGCGGGGGTGTCGCCACGATCGTGGCTGCTCATGACGAAGTGGGCGATATCGCCGCCGGGCAGGTCACGGTGGCCGAAGTGGGAGGTTGTCGGACGAGGGTGCAGCCGGTCCACGCGGTGTACTCGCCACTGGTGGTCGTCGAGGTCGTAGGCGACGAGATACCACCGGCTCGCCCACACGACGAGGTGGTGGGGCTCGATCCGGTGGGCGGCGGCGAAGTCCTGGTCGTCGGGGGCGGGGCGGGTGGCGTCGGGACGCAGGAGTTCGGCGACGAGGACGCGACGGTGCCGCACGGCGCTGCCCACGGCGCTGAGCGCGGCTGGATCGATGGGTGGCGCGGGGAATTCCCAGTAGTTCCGCAGGCGGGTCAGCCGCAGGGATTCCATCGCCGCGCGCAGCGTCTCGGGCATGGCCTGCTCCAGGATGGCCAGGGCTCGGGCGGTGTCGTCCTGCAGGCCGAACATGGTGCTGGGCGCGGTTTGCAGCGCGACGGCGACCGCCAGTGCCTGGTCGTGATCGAACAGCAGCGGCGGCAGGGTGTGTCCGGTGCCGAGCCGGTAGCCGCCGTCGGGGCCGCGGACGGTCGTGACCGGATAGCCGAGTCCGCGCAGGGTGTCCAGGTCGCGGCGGACCGTGCGTTCACTGACCTCGAGCCGGGCGACGAGGTCGCGCAGCGGCCACTGCCGGCGTGATGCGAGCAGCGACAGCAGCCGCAGCGCTCGATGGGAGGTGGTCGCCATCACTCCATCCAAGCACCGGTACTGGTCATTCCGTGTCCACTACCGGTGTCAGTGTCGGGACAGTCGAATGATCAGTTCAGCGGGTGGAGGATGGATGAGCGTGCGCGTCGTCGTGGTCGGAGGCGGAATCGGCGGGCTGGCGTTGGGGGCCGGGCTGCGCCGCAGCGGGTATGAGACGGCGGTGTTCGACCGCGACACCGATGTCGCCGCGACCGGCGGCTACCACATCACCCTTGACCAGCGGGCCCAGTCGGCGCTGGAGCGGCTGGTGGCGCCGGAGATCATGCGACGGCTCCTGGCGTCGGGGTCGGCGCTGCGGCTGCGGGAGCGGGACGCGTTCTGGGACCGCCGCGGCCGTCTGCTCGGGCACGGCCCGGACCTGACCGGCAGCGCGAGCGTCGACGTCGATCGCATCACGCTGCGCACCCTGCTGGCCGAAGCCGTCGGTGAGGACCTGCATCTCGGGCGGGAGGTGTCGGGTGTCGATCACGACGAGCACGGGATGCCGCGAGTGGCGTTCGCCGACGGCACGTCGGTCACCGCGGATCTGGTGGTCGGTGCCGACGGCACTCACTCGGTGGTCGCCCGGCACCTGGCGGCCGGCCCGACCAACCGCCCGGCCGGCATCATCGGATTCTCCGGCCGCACCCGACGCACCGACCTCAGCCCCGCCGAGCAGCAGCGCCTCGGGCCGCGCTCGGCACTGGCGATCGGCCCACGCGGCGCCGCGCTCTACATCGGATTCCTCGACCCGGTCGGCAACGCCGCCCTCGACGCCCCCGAGCTGCGGATGTCGGTCACCACCGGCCCCACCTACATCTGGGGCGCGATGTTCCCCGAATCCGCCCAGACCGAAGCCTTGCGCGACCTGCACGGCACCCAGCTGCAAACCGCGTTGCTCGACCGGTTCCGCGCCCGCAGGTGGGCCGATCGCACGCTGGAGGTCATCACCCGCGCCGATCCTGCCAGCGTGGCCGCGTTCCGGTTCAACGCCGCCTCGACCCGCGCCACCGACCTCGCACCCTGGAACGCCGGCCGCATCACCGCCCTCGGCGACGCCGTCCACGCCACACCACCCACCGCCGGCATGGGAGCCGGCGCGGCCATCCGTGATGCCGCCGACCTGCTGGACCAGCTCAACACGACCATCGACGGCACCACGACGCTCACCGACGCGATCGGGCGCTTCGAAGCCGGGATGCGCCGGCGCGGTGGCGAAGTCCTCACCCTGGCCATGAAGACCGTCCGCTGGATCCTGGCCACCGACACCACCCTCGGCGCCGCGGCCACTGCAATGGCCACCCCGGTCCTGGCCGCGGCCAGCCGGCTACGGCGCTGACGGCCCACGCCCACCTTCACGGTGGGGTCACCTCGGTCAGAATCGGCCCCTGCCCGGCGTCCAACACGCCGGCACAAACGGAGACGCAACGGAGCCCTAACCGGCATTCAAAACAGCAAAGCTCGCTAGCATTTCACCGAACATGCAGGTCAAACTCGGCTGCCCGCACGAGCGCACTCCGATGGTCCCCTCCACCGTGCGCTTGATCCTCCGCGCCCACAAGGAATGTGCCGCACCGAACGGGGCCCACGATCGGGTGACGAGTCGGCCCTCTGGCCACGCCCGGACGTAGGTTGGGAATGTGCGGCGGCGTCGCCGGGGGAGGCGTCTCCGGCGATGGAAATGAGTGGATACCAATGGTCAGAATCCTGGCTGTGCATGATCAGGCCGACATCGAGATGGTGCTGAGTCCGCTGTTCACCGGCGCGGGCTATGAGTTCAGCTCGGTCTCCGATGGCCGCAGTGGCCTGCACAAGTTGCACGAGTTCCAGCCTGACCTGGTGGTGCTCGACATCGGACTGCCCGGCGAGGACGGTTTGGCGATGCTGGGGCGGATTCGCGACACCACCGACCTGCCGGTCCTGCTGCTGTCCGCGCGGGATCGGACCGCGGACAAGGTGCGCGGCCTGCGCGCGGGCGCCGATGACTACCTGAGCAAACCCTTCTCCGGGCCCGAGCTGCTGGCCCGCGTCCACGGGCTGCTGCGCCGCTCGGGGCGGGCCGAACCCATCCAGGACGAGATCTACGACGACGGCCTGGTGCGGATCGACCACCGGACCCGATTGGTCACCGTGGACGGCGGCGAACTGGAGCTGACCGCCATCGAGTTCCGGCTGCTCAACATGCTGGTCCAGCATGAAGGCGCGGTGTTGAGCCTGGCCCAGCTGCTCGCCGCGGTCTGGGACGATCCATGCGCGGTCGCCCCCGACCGGGTGAAGTTCGCCGTGCTGCGGCTGCGCGCCAAACTGGGCTGGAAAGGCCAGTTCTCCCCGATCACGGCTATCCGCGGCATCGGCTACCGCTACCGCTCAGGCAGCTCAAGCAGCTCACGCGTCTACCGACCCCGCAGGTCCAGCTGACAGCCGAGCCGGATCGCGCGGCCGGCCAGTGTGGGGAGCCCGGGAGCGCGACGATGGCCACACCGATCACGAGTATCGGGATCATCGGCCACCCCTGTCCACATCGGACATCGCCTGATCCTCGCCCCGTCATGGTCGTGCTGCCGGGCGCGGTGGCCGTGTTTCCGGAGAAGACGCGCCGGTGCGGGTCACCGACGCATCGAGTGGTTACGGCTGGCTGGTCACGGCGCGGAGACCTGCCACATCGCCGGCGGCGAGGAGCCTCTTGGTGGTGTCGCAGGAGCTGATGCGTGGAGTCATGATCTGGGCCGGGTGGAGGAACTGGTCGACGTGTTCCAGGCCCAGGGTGTGCCCGCGTTCGTGCACTACCACGGACTCGAGGTCGTAGCTGCCCAAGCAGATAAGCGGCCGTGTGGTGAACCAGCTGTGTGAATTCGAGAGGAGCATGTCGGAGGCCAGGACCACGCCGTTGGAGCGGTAGTAGACGCAGGTGTAGCCGAGGTATCCCGACGACAGCGTGCCCCAGCTGGTGACGCTTCGCCCGTCATTGCCGGTGCAGGTGCCGGTCGCCCCGATCTGCGCGACAGCGCTCGTCGTGGCTCCGGCGTAGGCCTGGCTGACCGGTGATGTCACCGCGATGGCACATCTGTTGGTTCCGCGGACCAGGTTCTGCGTCGCAGTCCGGATGCTCGTCAAGGCCGTGCCGCCGACGGAGGCCGGCGCGCGGGCGCCGTTGTAGAGCCAGCTGTAGGTGCCGGCGAGGTGCCAGGGCTTGCGGGCATAGGTGGTGTCACTACACGCGGTGTCGGCCACGGCGCCGGCGACCTCCGGGGCAGCGAGGATCGGTTCGCCGACGACTATGACGTCGTCGGGGAGTGGCGCTCCCGCGTTACTGGGCGCAGCGATGGGGGTGCCGGTTCCCAGGGCCGAAAGAGTGAGCAGCGTGACTGCGGCTAGCGGCAATACGAGATTACGCATGGTGGCACTTCCGAGGTGGAATGGTTGGAACGTAGCCCCACTCTCGGGTGTCCTGGGTGCAATCGGGGCGTGCGCCTGGTGCAGTTGGGTAGCAGAGCCACTCCGGAGGGTGAGCAATCCCACACTGAACCGGGTTACCGCCGACGACGCTGATCACGACTCCAGGCAGCCAGCCTGGTCACGAAGAGCAACCCGATTCTGGCCACAACGGGTGAGCGTGACCGCATACACGTCCATTCGTGCCGCGGTCTCCGTCTCGCGGTGATGTGGCTGGCCAGGGTGCACCGCCATGGATGCCGCTGATCTCGACTACCAGGCTCGGGCCTTGTCCGGCTGCATTCCTCCGCTTCTCGTCTCCCGGCTTCTTGAGCTCGGCCATGGGAAAGAAGTGGAATTCCAGGCCGGCCGCGGGGAATGGTTCCGCGCGCGTGAGTGGACACGGCTGCTCGGTGTCCAAGGGCGGCAGGCGGAGGCGCTCGTGTTGCTGAGCGCCGGAATCGAAGACTGGTTCCTCGCCACTGCTCTGGTAGAGGTTTCCGAGGAGGCCGGCAGGGACGAAGACAAGCCGCAAACACGCAGCGTCATGTACCACTACCCGAATTGCACCTGACCCCGGTAGGTGTGGATTCGGCGGACGTCCGCCGCCGGTCCGCGGTAACGCCGGGTATTCAGATCGAAATGCCTTCTGCCAGGGGGCGGGCTCGGCGGCGAACGGATGCGTTTGCCGCCGAGCCGAACTCCATCGCCCCGGGCACGTCCGCCGTGCCCGGCGAGACTCGTCCGGTCAACGCTTTTCGGTCGTCGTCCCGGCTTCGGGATTCGCGGGCGGCGCGCTCCGGCGGAGATCCGCTTCGGTGTGGATCTGGATGCGCTTCGGATTCGCAACGAGGCGTGGAGTGGAGTTCTCGCTCACTTCGGTCCTTTCCCTGTCTTCCGCTCCGGTGGATACCCCGGCGCCGACCGGCCGAACAGTGGCCCTGGCCACTTCCGGCTCGACGGAGTGCCACGCCTACATTGGAGGGCATGATCTCGACCGCCGAGAAGGCCACTCTCCTGCAAGAGCTGCACGCCGCGCCCGAACTGCTGCTCGTCGTCAACGTCTGGGACGCGATCACCGCCAAAGTCGTCGCCGAAACCCCCGGCACCAAGGCGCTCGCGACCCCCAGCCACGGCATCGCCGCCTCGCGCGGCTACCCGGACGGCGAGAAGATCCCGCGCGACGAAATGATCGCCGAGATCGCCCTCATCGTGCGGACCGCCGGTGACCTGCCGGTGACCGCCGACCTCGAAGCCGGCTACAGCGACCCGGGCGGCACCGTGGCCAGGGCGATCGAGGTCGGCGCGGTCGGCGCCAACCTCGAAGACCAGATGAAGCCACTGGACGAAGCGGTGAAGGCCGTCGAAGCCGCCGTCGCGGCCGCACAGTCGGCCGGCGTCGACTTCGTCCTCAACGCGCGCACCGACGCCTTCCTCAAGACCGACCCCGAGACCGCCCTGGCCGAGGCGATCACCCGCGGCCGCGCCTACCTCGACGCGGGCGCGTCCAACTTCTTCGTGCCCGGCAAACTCGACGAGAACCAGGTGACGCGGCTCGTCGAAGCACTCGGCGAGCGCAAGATCAATCTCATCGGCATCCCCGGCTCCATTCCGCTTGCCCGTGCACAGGAACTCGGCGTTTCCCGCGTCTCCTACGGCCCGTGGAGCCAGAACGTCGCGCTGACCGCGCTGGCGAAGCTGGCCGAAGACGTCTACGCCGGCGGCGGCCTGCCTGCCGATACCCGCAAGCTCAACTGACGGCGGTCGACACGGCGAGCGCGCAGGGAACGGACGCCCTCGGCCCACGGGCACGATTGGCGAGGCGATCGATCCCAACGTCCGCGACTGAGTCACCGGTGCACGTGGTCAGCCGGCGAATTCGTTGACGCCGAGGGCGAAGTCCCCGTGGCCAACCCCGTTTCCGGCGAGTCCCATCGTGACCACACCCATTCCTTCCAGCCAGTGCGCCATTTTCAGGCCGCCGACGTCCAGCGGGCGCAGTCCGATGCTCTCGATGAATGCCTGCACGCTCGCTTTGGCCTGCGCACCGTCGCCGGCGATGAAGACGTTGGGGCGGCCCTTCTCCAGGACATTGCGGAAGATGGTGTTGAACGCCTTCACCACGCTGGCGCCGTCCGGGGCCACCTTGGCGGCTTCCTGCGCGATCGAGGTCTCCTCGCCGTGCGCCAGCCCCTCGAACGTGGCGTTGAAGGGGTTGCTGATGTCGACGATGACCTTGCCCGCGAGGGCGTCTCCGTACTCGACGACGACCGGAACGACACCGTCGTACAACAGCGCCGTGATGACGATGTCCCCGGCCGGGACGACGCCCCACTTCCCCGCCTTCGCGCCGCCGCCGAAAGCCTTGGCCAGGTCGTCGGCCTTGGCCTGATCGCGGCCCATGATCTCGACGGTGTTGCCGCCCGCCACCGCAAGCGTGGCGATGGTACGGGCCATGTTCCCCGTACCGATGATGGTGATGTTGCCCATGAGGTGTCCTCTCTTCCCGTTCAGATGGCGGTGGTGCCGCCGTCGGCGACCAGTTCCAGGCCGTTGACGTAGCTGGAGTCGTCGGAGGCCAGGAACAGGGCGACGGTGGCGATTTCTTCGGGTCGGCCCATCTCCCCGCGCGGGATCAGGGACTCGAATGCGGCCTTGGTGGCCTCGTCGAACAGTTCTTCCTGTTTGGCGGTGGCGACCTGGCCGGGGGTCAGGACGTTGACCCGGATCTTGCGGTCGCGCAGTTCGTTGAGCCAGACGCGGGCCCACGCCTGCTGCACGGCTTTGCTTCCGGCGTAAAGGCTCCAGCCGGGGAAGGCTCCGAGTGAGGCGTTGGACCCGGTCATGAGGATCGAGCCGTTGTCGTTGATCAGCGGCAGTGCTTTCTGCACGGTGAACAGGGTGCCGCGCGCGTTGAGCCAGAAGGCGCGGTGGAACTGTTCCTCGGTGATCTCGCCGAGGACGGCCGGCTCGCCCATCCCGGCGCTGGCCCACAGCACGTCGATCGAGCCCTTTTCCCGTTTGACGGTGTCGTACAAGCGGTCCAGGTCGGCCGGCTCGGCCGCGTCACCCCGCACGGCGGTGACGTTGCGGCCGATCAGCTCGACGGCGTCGTCCAGCGCTTCCTGCCGCCGGGCCTGGATGAAGACGTGCGCTCCTTCCTCGACGAACAGCTTGGCGCCGGCCAGCGCCATGCCGGTGGATCCGCCGGTGATCACCGCGACCTTGCCATCGAGCTTTCCCACGATCACTCCTCTTGGGGGGTGGGTATCCGGAACAGTCCTGAAGTTATGTACACCGTTCTGTTTGCGTAACGTATCGGACGGTCCGCCGGAGCGCAAGCTATGTACACCGAGGCGTACCCGCGGGGGCTACACTGGCGACATGACGGAGTTGGAGAAGGGCCCCCTGGGCCGGCGCCGCGGCAGGGGCGCGCGCGAGCGCATCCTCAGTGCGTCACAGCAGCTGTTCCGCGATCAGGGCATCAGCCGCACCGGCATGGACCAGCTCTGCGCGGTGGCCCAGGTGTCCAAGCGCACGGCCTACCAGCACTTCCCCAGCAAGGACGACCTCGTCGCCGAATACCTGCGCCGATTCGATCCCGACGTCATGCCCGGAGTGTTCGACCGCACCGACCTCACGCCCCGCGAGCGGCTCCTCGCCGCCTTCGACCTGCCCGTGTCCACGCCCCTGTGCCCCTACATCGCGGCGGCCGTCGAACTCCACGACCCCCAGCACCCCGCATCCCAGTACGCACGCGACTACAAGACCACGATCGCCGCGCGGCTCACCGAAACCGCCCGCGAAGCCGGCGCCACCGACCCCGAACAACTCGGAGAACAACTCGCGCTGCTGCTCGACGGCGCTTCGGCCCGCACCCGGGTCCTCGACCGTGACTCCTTCCCCACCGCCGCCGCCATCGCCACCGTCCTCATCGACAACGCCATCCCCTCGGCATCTCCACGGCAGCCCGACACGGCATCCGTTCCATCGACGCGCTGACCATTCCGGCCGAGCGGGTTGTGGTAGCCAAGGCAGGTGGCTGCGTTGTTCGTACTGGTAGGCGGTTGGCCCGGATCGGGCAAGAGCACGTTGGCAGCCGCGTTGGGTCCGCGGTTGGGTTTGCCGGTGCTGGCGAAGGATGAGATCAAGCAGACCCTGGCCCAAGAACTCGGGCTGCCCGGCACCGTCAGCGAGTCACGGCGGCTGGGCCGAGCCGCGGTACTGGTCGCTCTGCGGGTGGCGCGTCACTGCCCGGGTGCGGTGCTGGACAGCACCTGGTTCGGCTACACCAGATCTCACGTGACCGCGTTGCCGGGAAGGATCGTGGAGGTGCGCTGCGTCGTGCCGGTGGAGCTCGCACGGTCGCGCTACTACGCGCGCGCCGCCAACCGGCACACGGCCCACCTCGATCTGGAACGCGACGAGGCCGAACTGTGGGGTGAACCCGTTCCCCCGCTGGGTGTCGGCCCGCTGGTGGAGGTCGACACCAGCGGTCCGACGGACATTCCGGCGATCGCCGCCGACATTCTCCGCGCAGCCGGCAATTCACCACTCCGGTGAACGACCCGAACAACCATGCGACACTCACAGTCGCGAGCCTGCAGCAGTTTCGCGGCGTCTTCGCCGCCGGCCCGCGCGACCGAGCGGTCATCGTGGGCCGCCAAGGCCGACCATTCCGTGGGCGGCACGATCAAGCAGCGACCACGCCCGTGACGGCGTGGGCGCGGCAGCTTGGTAGCAGCCAGGCCGAAGTGCAGGGGCGGTCATCGAAGCGGCTGCTGCGGCTCACCGACGAGTACGAGACCGCTTGGCGCACCCGTCAGAGCAGCCCGGCCGAGCCGGACATCCTCACCCCGGCACCTGCGGTACGTTCTCGTGCACGACGGTGGGATATCGCTCACCGAGCAGGTTCAGAAATGCCTCGGTGGCCGTGCTGGGCCGACGGGCGGAGGCGGTGGCGACGGCGAGCTGCCAGCGCAGTTCGTAGTCGGTGACCTGCACGGTGTCGAGACCGGTGGAGTCGTCGACCAGGAAGTGGCTGAGGAAGCCGATCCCCAGCCCTGCCCGGATGAAGCTGGCGGCAGTGCCCACGTTCGCGACCTCGACGGTCACTTCCCGCTCCACCCCCGCGGCGGCGAAGGCCTGGTCGAGCATGGCGCGACTGGCGAAGCCCGGCGGGGAGTCGATGAACGGGAACTCGGTCAGCTGCGCCAGTCTCGCTCGGCCCGTCCGAGCGAGCGGATGTGAGCTGGGCACGTACAGGACCACGGGCGCGACGGCCAGCAGGCGGGTGTCGAGGTCGGCCGGGGAAGGACCGGGCAGGGCGAGGAACGCGACGTCGAGCCCGCCGTCACGCAGGTGCTGTGCCAGGCCTGCCGATCCTGTCATCGCGGCTCGCAGCCGGACCGTGACGCCGGGGTGCCGGGCGCGCAGCGCGGCCAGGAGCCCGGGCAGGTCGACGAGGTCAATCGAGGTCAACGTGCCGACCGTGACCGTGCCGTGTAATGCCCCCTGCCTCCGGCGGACGGCGTCCTTGGCGCCGCGGGCGGCGTCGAGGGTTTCTCGGGCCCGGGGAAGGAAGACGCGTCCGGCCGCGGTGAGGGCGACTCCCTGCGGGCTCCGGGTGAACAGGGCCGAGCCCAGCTCCCGCTCCAGCGCCCTGACGGTCGCGGACACTCCTGATTGGACGGCGTGCAGCTGTTTCGCCGCCTGGGTGAAGCTGCCGGTGCCGGCGACCGCGAGGAAGTGTTCGAGGTGACGCAGTTCCATGGCTCCCATTATCACTCACCGTGCTGACACCCAGCAGTAGACATCGTTGGACATGATGGGAAGCCGGTGGTGAAGTGGCCAGGTGAGCCACGAAGAGTCCACTTTGCACTACACCGAACTTCCGGAGCGGGCACGGAAGGCGATCGAAAGCTTCGTCCCGCCTGAGGCCCTCGTGGCCGAGCGCCTCGAGCGCTACGCCGATGTGCGGCCTCGGCCCGCGGACCACGACGGAGACACCGAGGAGCTCGACGGGGTCGTCTTCACCCATCGCTTCGTAGAAGTCCCGGGTGATCAGGAAACAGTCCGATGGCACTACGTCGAGACCGGGAGCGGGCAGCCCGTGGTGTTTCTGCACGGGATGCCCGACTCGTGGTTCCTGTGGCACCACCAGATGGCCGCGTTGTCCGGCTCGTACCGCTGCATCGCCGTGGACCTCAAGGGCTACGGGCAGTCGGAGAAGGGACGGGGCGACTATCGGCACGCGGGTGTGGCCGAGCAGCTCGTCGCACTGCTCGACGCGCTCGGGGTGGGCCGGTTCGCCCTGGTCACCCACGACAGGGGAACCGTGCTGGGCGACCACATTGCCGCCGCCCACCCCTGGCGGGTCAGTCACTACGTGCGCACCGAGCAGCACCTTCACCACTTCCACCCGGACCTCGCCCCGCACGACGATCTCCTCGCCGAGGCACCGTGGAGCGGGCTGATGGAAGACCCGAAACGGTTCGTCGTCTGGGCCTACACCATGGTCGGCGGCCGGCCGGTGGCTGACGAGGACATGCGCCGCATCATCCAGGAATACTCGTATCCCGGGATCACGCACGCCGTCCCGCGCTATAACATGAGTTCCACGTTCCGCAAGGAGTGGATCGAACGGCGCCGGGACCTGATCCCACACTGGCGCTGTCCGGTGACCCTGATCCAGGGCGTGGATTCGCGCACCCAGCCCCGCGAGTTCTTCGAGGACGCCGACAAGTACATTCCGCGCGCCACCGAGGTCGAGGTTCGCTACGTCACCGGGGGACACTTCTGGCCCGTGGAGAACCCCGAGGAGACCAGCGCCGTCCTGCGTGAAGTACTCCGCGCGCAACGAACATCGGCTCCCTGATCTTCGCACGCCGACGTGTCCGACGAATAGTGACGATTGGCGGGTGCATTGAGACTGATGCCCACCCGAGAGCCCATTCAACCGGACAACACCTGCCAAGGAGAAATCGATGGATCTGTCCCTTGCCGGAAAGTCGGCCATCGTCGGGGGTGCGTCGTCAGGCCTCGGCCTCGCTGTCGCGCAGGCTCTGGCCGCCGAGGGCGCCAACGTGGTGATGACCGGCCGCGGCGCGGAAGTGCTGCACGCCGAGGCCGAACGGATCGGCGCGTACCCCGTCGTCGCGGACATGAGCCGGCACGACGATCTCGTCCGTGTCGTCGAGCTCACGATGGAACGAAATGGTCGGCTGGACATTCTGGTGTGGAACACCGGCGGGCCGCCGAACGGTCCCGCGACCGGTATCGGCCCGCAAGATGCCCGGGCCGCGTTCGATGCCCTGCTCGCACCCTTGATCGACCTCGTCAACCTGGCCCTGCCACACCTGAAGGCGAGCGACGCGGGACGCATCCTGGCGATCACCACCGGCGGGGCGAAGGAACCGACGGACAACGCCCTATCGAATGCCATCCGCCCGGGCGTGATCGGCTACCTCAAGACCTTGTCGACCGAGCTTGCTCCACACGGAATCACCGTCAACAACCTGGCACCGGGCCGCATCCGCACCAAACGCCTTGCGGATTACCATCCCGAAGGCGCTCCCTCGGAATTCGAAACCGAGATCCCCATGGGCAGGTTCGGCCGCCCCGAGGAGATCGGTGCCGCAGCGTCTTTCCTCTCATCACCGCGGGCCGGCTACATCACCGGCGTGACACTGGTCATCGACGGAGGCCTGGCCCGAGGAATCTTCTAGGAGGCCGCTGTGCGCGGCGACGACTGCCGGGTGATCCGGTCCCCTCCGTCACCCGCGTGGGGCGCAGACGGGATCACGTCACAGGCCGGAGGTGTCGGTTGGCTCGATCAGGCCGTGGTGGTGGGCGAAGCGGACAGCGTGCACCCGGTCTCTGAGGCCGAGTTTGGCCAGGACGCGTGAGACGTGGGTTTTGACGGTCTGTTCGCCGACGTAGAGCTGTTCGCCGATGCCGGCGTTGGACAAACCCGCGGCCATCAGCAGGAACACCTCCCGCTCGCGTGCGGTGAGCCGGTCGAGGCCGGGCACTCGTTCCCGGTCCGGCACGGCGGGGGTCAGCGCGTCGACCAGCCGTGGGGCGAGCCGGCTGGTGATCGAGGGGTCGAGGTAGGTGTCGCCCCGGGCGGCGACGCGGATCGCGGTCACGAGTTCTTCGGGGGGCAGGCTCTTCAGGACGAACCCGCTCACGCCGGAGGCCAGTGCCGAGCGCAGGTAGTCGTCGGTGCCGAACGTGGTGAGCAGGATGACTTTCAAGGCTTGCCGTCCCGACGACATCAGCTGGTGAGCGGCCGCGAGACCGTCGAGTTTCGGCATGCGCACGTCCAGGACGGCGAGGTCCGGGGCAAGGGACCGGATGGCCTCGATGGCGCTGTACCCGTCGCCGACGTCGGCGACGCATTCCATGTCCGGTTGGGCGTCGAGGACCGCGCGAAAACCGGATCGGAACATCGCGTGGTCGTCGGCGATCACGATCCGCAAGGTCACGATTCACCTCCCAGGGGAATCGTCACGCTCGACTCCCAGTAGTGCCCGTCGCCGGCGAGGCCGAAAGCTGCCGACCCGCCCAATGTCTCCGCGCGTTTGCGCATTCCCTCGAGTCCGACGCCGAAGCCGGTGACCGGGGAATCTGTCCCCACCGGATCCGCGCCGGAGACGATCCGGTTGCGGGCGGTGAGGCCTACGCGGTCGTCACCGTAGTCGAGTTCCACTCGAGCGGCTTTCCCGTCACCGTGCCGCAGAGCGTTCGTCATCATCTCCTGCGCCACCCGGTACAGCGTGGTGTCGATGGCTCGGGGAAGCGGGTGTGGGGTGTTGTACACGACATACGTCACCCGCAGGCCGGAAGACCGGACGCCGTCGAAGAGATCCGGCAGCATCGAGAGTCCCGGCTGCTCCGGTGACTCGTCGCCCTCGTGCAGCAGGGAAAGCAGGCGGCGCAGGTCGACCATCGCGGCCTGGCTGGATTCCTCGACCGCGGTGAGCGAGGTGCGCACCGAGCTGTCGTCGGGGAGCGGGCCCGCCGCGAGGTTCAACCGGGCCGCCGTGGCGTGGACGCCGATCGCGCTGACGTGGTGGGAGATGACGTCGTGCAGCTCGACGGCGATCGTTTCGCGCTCCTCGGCCACTGCCGCGGCCACCTCGGCTTGCGCGTCTCGCAGTGCGGCTTCGCGTTGGTGGCGCAGTTCGTCCACGTGCGCTTTGCGCGCGGTCGTGTACCGCCCGACCAGCCACGGCATCAGGGCGTTGGCGGCCACGAGGCTCAGCAGGGAAGCCGGTGCGTCCAGCCCACTGATCAGCAACGAGCACAGGACCCCGCCGCACGACGCCGCCAGTGCCGCGCCGGCGGGCCGGCCCCGCAGCCAGGCGCCGGCGCGGTACGCGCTGACCAGCTGGCCGGCGGTGCTCGCGCTGCGGCCGGGAAGCACGAAGGCAAGGGCGGGAATCAGCAGTGCGTGTCCGAGCGCGACCCAGCCGGAGAACCGCGGCGCGGACACGAGAGCTGCGTCGGCGATCAGTATTCCGGCCAGCAGGAGCGTGTTCCACGGTCCTGGCCCGGGACCACGCGTCAGGAAGCTGACCGCGTCGACGACCAGGCACACGGCCCCGACGAGGGCCGACTGGCGTGCCAGGGACCGCTCTGTGTCGTGCGCGCCCGCGCGGCCGAGCCATCGGCGCAGCGGAGAGCGGTCCCCCTCGTTCGTACTGCTGAGCATCCGGTCATTGTGCCCGGCGCGAACCCGGCCGGAAGTCACTCCCGAGAGGGACAGCGATCACAGCGCGGTATGACGCCGGACGGTATGCCAGGCGCTTAGCGTGCCGCCATGCGCTTGCACCTCTCCCTTGGCGGTAAACCTTCAAGTACCAAGCATGCACTTGTCGTCAATGATGGATGCCTCTACGTTTGAGGTGCGGGGCCGAGGGAAGCGCGCACAGCCGCCCCCCTTTTCGAATCATTCGGACCGTTCAGACCGAGACCGCAAGGAGTTTTTGTGATGGCCGGCATTGGCATTCTGGGCGCGGGTCGCGTCGGTACCAATCTCGCCCGGGCTTTCGCCGCGGCGGGCCACCAGGTCACCCTCGGCGTTCGAGAGAACGAGGAGCCGGGCACGCCGCTCGTGGAGGGTGTCGAGATCCGGTACGCCGATCACGCCACGACTGCTCGCGGCGCGGAGGTCGTGATCAACGCGACCCCCGGCGACAGCGCACTGGAGCGGCTCACCGCGTTGCGAGCCGAACTGGAGGACAAGATCCTCGTCGATGTCTCCAACGCCACCATCGACGGGGCCGATGGTTTGCCCGGTGACCTGTGCTATCCCGGTAGCAGTCTCGCCGAGCAGCTGCAGGCCGCCTTGCCCAGCACCCAGGTCGTGAAGACTCTCAACACCATGCTGTTCATGGTCATGACGGCCCCCGGCACGCTGAGCACCCCGCCCACCGTCTATCTGTCCGGAAATGACGAGCGGGCCAAGAAGACCGTCGCGGGTCTTCTCGGTGATCTGGGTTGGGAGCCCGCCTGGATCGAGGACCTCGGCGACATCGTCACCGCTCGTGCGACCGAAGCGATGATTCTCGTCGTTCCGCACATCCTGCGCCGCAACGGCTTCACGCCATTCGCCGTTTCCCTCGCCCGCTGACTTCGCCACCTTTTTCGACAATCGACTCAAGGAGATACTCATGTCCGAGGATTTGGTGCGTGCCACGACCGTCGCTGTCCGCCAGGCGGGTGCCCGGTTGTTGAAGCGTTATTCCACCGCTGCCCGCCAGCCCGGGTTGCCCGAACTGCTTGCCGATCTTCAAGCCAACGATCTGACCGTCGTCGACGTGCTGGAACCCGCGCTGGCCGAGATCGTCCCCGAGGCGCGCTGGCTGAACGACGAACACGGTTCGGGCCCGCTGCCCGACGGCGCGTGGTGGCTGATCGACCCGGTGGGCGGCAACCTCAACGCCGTACACGGAATGACCGACTGGAACATCGGGGTGAGCCTGGTCCGCGACGGCCGCCCAGTACTCGGGGTGCTGTACTTCCCGCTGCTGGACGAGATGTTCACCGCCACCGACGGTGGTGGTGCCTTCCTTAATGGAGTGCCTGTGCGGGTCTCCGACAAGCAGTCACTCGAGGGCGCGGTGACCGGAACCGGCCAGGCACAACCCGGCACTACCGTTGCCCTGGCCGACCGCACCGGCGCTTCGTACGCCGCGATGGCCAAAGCGGCGCTCTATGTCCGTATCTCGGTGCCGGTCAGTCACCAGCTCGCGCAGGTCGCGGCTGGGCGGATGGATTTGCACTGGCAGTTCGACAACGTCCGCGCCCACGCCGCCGCCGTACTCCTGGTACTGGAAGCCGGTGGAGTCGTCACCGACCTCGACGGCAAACCCTGGACGATCACTTCCGAAAGCTACCTGGCTGCCGCACCAGGAGTCCACGCCGCCGCACTCGACATCCTCACCACCACCTGAACCCCGCCACCAGAAGCAGAATGCCATCACGATCGCCGAGGTCGGCGGCACCGGGCCAGCCGGCCGCCACCTCGGCGAACCCCCAACCACGGTCCCGCACGCCGGCGTCCGCCGCCAGCACTACCGCACGTCGACACCGGGCCCGAGCACGCGCGTCGAGCCCACCGCGCACGACGAGGTCGCGCTCGGCTGGGAGCCACCGGCCGCCAAGGGCGACGGCCGGGGTCCGCGCCGCCGGTTCCCGCACCTGCCGGCCAGCCGCCGCCGTGCGGCCTGATGATCGCCGGGAACCAACCGGCCGCGCCGGACGACTACCGAGGGAGCCACTCAACTTCCGAGGAGCCGACGATGACCTCACAACCAGCCGGCCTGCGGCACATCGCGACCTTCTGCGGCCAGTGCAACTGCGGCTGCCCAGAACTCTACGTAGCCGAAGGCGCCCCGCCCGAGCGCGCGATCGTCATCACCGACGACTTCGGCCAGCGGATCGAGATGAGCCTCGAGCAGCTCGAGGTGCTCGTTGCCGACGTCAAGGCCGGCGTACTGGACAAGGTCCTCACGCCGTCGGCCGGTTGAGCCACGAGTGAAGCCCGCGACGCGACGACAGCACCGTAGCCGCCCTTCTCCGCTCCTCCACAGTGGACAATTCACGGGGTGATCGCGCGGCATTGGCACGATTCCCCTTTCTGGCAACCGCACGAACATCCTGCGGCGCGGTCACAGCGCCCCGTTTCCATTCCCGGAGAGTTCCCGCGGATGTCCGTGGGAACTTTCCCCCGCAGCGGACCGACCGCTGGAATGCGGGGGCTCACCACCGTGGCCGGGGCCGCGGACCGGTCCCGCGTCCAGGGCCGGCGGTGCCCGGCGTCGGGTAACACCTCACGAAAGGCTGCCCTGACCAGCACCTCGACCGGCTCAGGCTTCGGCGAACATCCGGCGATATTCGCTCGGGGTGGTTCCCGTGGCCCGACGGAAGTGCTGCCGGAAGTTGGCCGGTGTGCCAAGACCGCAGCGGACGGCGATGTCGTCGATGCTCGTGCCGGTGGTTTCGAGGAGTTCGCGGGCTTGGTTGACGCGGGCGGCGTTGAGCCACTTCATCGGGCTGGTCCCGGTTTCGTCCGTGAAGCTGCGGGCGAAGCTGCGGGCCGACATCCTGGCGTGGGCGGCGAGGTCGGCGACGGTCAGCGGTTCGCCCAGACGCTGCAGTGCCCATTCCAGGGTCTCGCCGATGCCGGTGCGGGCCGTGACCACCGAGGGCCGGTCGATGAACTGCGCCTGGCCGCCTTCCCGGTGCGGGGCGGCGATGATGTCGCGGGCCACGGCGTTCGCGACGGCGGCGCCGTGGTCGCGGCGCCGCAGGTGCAGGCAGAGGTCGATGCCGCCGGCGACGCCCGCCGAGGTCAGGATGTCACCGGTGTCGATGGAACTCGAGGTGCACACCGACCCGACGCGGGATTCGTTCGCCCGCGGCACCGGACCGGCGTAAGCGGGCGCCGTGCCCTTCGACATCGAACTCGAGGCAGTGGTCGACAGCCTCGGCGGCATGCCGGCGCCCACCGTCACGCCGGACACGATCAGCTGGATGAGACAGGCGTCCGACGTGCCGTTCGAGGACGTGCTCTCCTCCGCGGGCGTCGCACGGGAAGACGTCAGCGGCGGCGCCGTGACGGAGTTTTTAATCACTAAATCCTCCCTCCAGGCGTCACTACCCCACAACGCAGAGAAGCCCAGGCCGCTGGCCTGGGCTTTCTCGTCTGGAAGCTCCCCCGCTTGGACTCGAACCAAGAACCCTCCGGTTAACAGCCGAATGCTCTGCCAGTTGAGCTACAGGGGATTGCCGCTCACTTCCGGTGCCGGTCTCCGACCGACGAGAAGAACTCTAACCCATGCCCGCCAAGCCCTTCACACCACCCCCCACTTAGCGCAACCGCCCCGGCGGCGCCGTTTTCCTGGACAATGGACGGTCGGACGACCTGACGAACGGAAGGCGTGGACGCGGATGAAGAAGTTCCTGCTGGGGGCAGGCCTGGGATACGTACTGGGCGCCAAGGCAGGCCGGGGGCGCTACGAGCAGCTCGTGCGCACCTACCGCCGGGTCGTCGACCATCCGATGGTGCAGGGCGCCGCCGGCGTCGCGCGGGCCAAGATCAGCGAGAAGCTCGGCCGTTAGACCTGGGCCACGAAGAACACCCGGCGGAACTCGAACCAGGTGGTCCCGTCGGGGCGGGCCGGGTACGCCTCGGCGAGGCGGGGGGCCAGTTCCGCGCGGAACCGCTCCCACTCCTCGTCCGGCAGCGCGGCCCGGACCGGGCGCAACGCCGTTCCGGTGATCCACTCCAGCACCGCCAGCGGGCCGCGCAGGGGCTGCACGTACGTCGTCTCCCAGGCGTCGACCCGGCAGCCCGCGTCGGCCATGAGGTTCGCGTAGCCGAGCGGGCTCGAAACCGCGTCGTCCTCGCGCAGCATGACGTCGGCCAGCCGGGACGCCCACGCCGGGGACGCCGCGAGCTCGCGGGTCAACGCGTGCGAGGGCGCGTCGAAGTTCCCCGGCACCTGGACGGCGACAAAAGCGCCCGGCGGCAGCTCGGACACCCAGCGGCGCAGCAACGACTCGTGGTCCGGCACCCACTGCAGGACCGCGTTGGACACGACGACGTCGGTGTCGGGGGCCGGCGTCCAATCGCGGACGTCGAGCACCGCGGCGTCGAGGCCGCGGGAGCGGGCCGCGGCCACCATTTCGGGTGAACTGTCACTGCACTCCAGCGTGGCCGATGGCCAGCGTTTCCCCAGGTCGACCGTGAGATTGCCGGGGCCGCAGCCGAGGTCGGCGACGCGCCGGGGCGCGACGGCCCCGATGCGCGCGATCAGGTCGTAGAACGGCCGGGCCCGCAGGTCGGCGTAGTCGAGGTACTTCTCCGGATCCCACACGGCAGCCTCCCCACAACAACAGTACAAACAGTACGCCTGTACTGAGTACGAGCGTACTGCTACTCGGCCGGGTTGACCAGCTTCGCGGCGACCTGCTCGGCGATGGCCGCCACCAGCGTGACGTCGGTGCCCGGATCGGGCCGGACCTGCAGGACGCTGCCGTCGCGGCCCGGCACCTTGCGCTGCACGAACCACGCGCCGCCGGAGCCGATCTCCTGCCGGTGCCGCGACCGCACCGAGCCGTCGACGCGCAGGCGGACGTGGTGCGGCACCTTGCCCGGCGCGGGCAGCCGAAAGCGAACCGGCGGGAGGTCGGCCAGCACGACGGCCGCCCCCGCGGTGCCTGTCTCGGACGACTCGGTCAGCGTGAAGACCCCGTCCGCCCAGGTCGCCTTGCCGACCAGGTGCCAGCCGACGCGCCGCGCCCCGGCACCGTCCGGGATCCACAGCCCGAGCGGGGTCACCACCAGGTGCCCGCCCTCTTCGACCGGGGCGCTGTCGACGACGTCCTCGCCCGGCGCCAGCGCGCCGGAGAAGTCCTCGGGCGTGCGGTCGCCCAGCAACCGGCGCAGCCAGGTCATGTCAGCTCCACGCGCCGGCGGCCGCCTGTTCGCCCAGCGACTTCTTGTACTGCTCCAGCGCGACGAGGTCGCCGAACAGCGCACGGTAGTCGTCCGGCGCTTCGACCGGCGACAGCCGCTGCAGCTTCGACTTGATCTCCGCGATCTGCCGGCCGACGAAGGTTTCCTGC
The DNA here is from genome assembly GCF_040682715.1 of Amycolatopsis sp. NPDC051128. NCBI lineage: Bacteria > Bacillati > Actinomycetota > Actinomycetes > Pseudonocardiales > Pseudonocardiaceae > Amycolatopsis > Amycolatopsis sp. NPDC051128. The sequence continues at coordinate 349,121 of NZ_JBFBBN010000002.1, forward strand.
AGCCGGGCGAGGATCGACGAAATGTACCGGGAGTCGACCTCGTCCTTGGCCTGCAACGGTTCCACGGCCAGTTCGGAGAGCACGCGCCGGACCGTCCCTTCCGGACAGTGCGGGGCCGCCGCGTCCAGCAGCGCCGGGCCGGTCAGGCCCGAGCCGGCGCCCCCCGCCTTCAGCACGGCTTCGTGCACCGCGACGTACACCGGGTGCGTGAACGCTTCCAGCGGCAGCGCGTCGTATTCCGGCCCGGCGATCGCGGGCTGCTGCAGGGCCGCTTTCAGCGCCTCGCGCTGGATGGCGAACCGCGGGTCCTTCGGCGCGGGCCGGGCGACGTCCTGCTCCGGGGCCGGCACCGCCGGGGCGCCGACGCGCGCCGGCTGGCGCAGCGGCGCGCCACCGCGCTTGTCGGTCGCGCCCGCGCTGCCGCGCACCCGGTTGACGACCTGCGCGACGTCCTGCCAGCCCACCCACCAGGCGAGCTTCGACGCGTAGCCGTCGCGGGCCGCGCGGTCCTTGATCGCCGCGACCATCGGCACGGTCTTCTGCAGCGCCGCGACCTGGCCGTCGACCGAGTCGAGGTCGTAGTTCTTCAGGGTGCTGCGGATGACGAACTCGAACAGCGGGGTCCGCCGCGCGACCAGGTCCTTCACCGCGCTGTCGCCCTTGGCCAGGCGCAGCTCGCACGGGTCCATGCCGTCCGGGGCGACCGCGATGTAGGTCTGGCCGGCGAAGGTCTGGTCGCCCTCGAACGCCTTCAGCGCGGCCTTCTGGCCCGCTTCGTCGCCGTCGAACGTGAAGATCACTTCGCCGCGGAAGGCGTCGTCGTCCATCATCAAGCGGCGGAGCACCTTCATGTGGTCTTCGCCGAACGCCGTGCCGGACGACGCGACCGCCGTCGGCACGCCCGCCGCGTGCATCGCCATCACGTCGGTGTAGCCCTCGACCACGACCACCTGGTGCCGCTTCGCGATCTCGCGCTTGGCCAGGTCGAGGCCGAACATGACCTGGGACTTCTTGTAGATCGGCGACTCGGCGGTGTTGAGGTACTTCGCCGAGATCCGGTCGTCGTCGAACAGCCGCCGCGCGCCGAAGCCGACGACGTCGTTGCCGACGTCGCGGATCGGCCAGACCAGCCGCCGGTGGAACCGGTCCATCGGGCCGCGCTGGCCCTCCTTGGACAGCCCCGCCGTGAGGAGTTCCTTGACCTCGAAGCCGCGGGTGAGCAGGTACTTGGTCAGCTTGTCCCAGCCGCCGGGGGCGTAGCCGCAGCCGAACGTCTTCGCCGCGGCGGCGTCGAACCCGCGCTCGGACAGGAAGTCGCGCGCGGGGCGCGCCTCGTCGGTGAGCAGCTGCTCGGCGTAGAACTCCTGCGCGACGCGGTGGGCCTCGACCAGCCGGGTGCGGCTGCCGCGGTCGCGCTGGATGGTCGCGCCGCCGCCCTCGTAGGTGAGCCGGATGCCGACGCGGTCGGCCAGCCGCTCGACGGCCTCCACGAACGTGATCAGGTCGATCTTCTGGACGAACTTGATCACGTCGCCGCCCTCGCCACAGCCGAAGCAGTGGAAGGTGCCGTGCGCCGGGCGGACGTTGAACGACGGGGTCTTTTCGTTGTGGAAGGGGCAGAGGCCCTTCAGGCTGCCCCCGCCGGCGCGGCGCAGTGCCACGTACTCCCCGATGACCTCGTCGATCCGGTTCCGCTCGCGCACCTCCGCGATGTCGCTCTCCCGAATCCGTCCTGCCACGCGGCCCACTCTAGTCTTCCCCGTTTCCGGGCTCCGTCCGTGTGCGGCACACTCGGGACATGGCCGCCACCCCCACCGCCCAGGACACCCTCGCCGCGCACTTCGCGGAGCACCGGTCTCACCTGATCGGGGTCGCCTATCGGCTGACCGGGACGCGCGCCGACGCCGAGGACGCCGTCCAGGAGTCCTGGCTGCGGCTGGCCGGGCTGGACGACGCCGGCCGCGCGGCGATCCGCGACCTGCGGGGCTGGCTCACCACGGTGGTCGGCCGGATCTGCCTCGACCGGCTCAAGTCGGCCGCCGCGCAGCGCGAGAAATACGTCGGCAACTGGCTGCCGGAGCCGGTCGTGACGCCGTTCGGGCGGCCGGTGAGCGAGGACCCGCTCGACGTCGCCGTCCGCGATGACGGCCTGCGGATGGCCGCGCTCGTCGTGCTCGACAAGCTGACCCCGGAGCAGCGGGTGGCGTTCGTGCTGCACGACGCCTTCTCGGTGCCGTTCTCCGAGATCGCCGACGCGCTCGGCGTCTCGGTCGAGGCCGCGCGCCAGCACGCGTCGCGGGGGCGCAAGGCCCTCGCGGACGCGGACCCGGCGCCGCGCGTGCCACTGGACGACCAGGCGAAGATCCTCGAGAAGTTCGTCATCGCGCTGCAGCAGGGCGACATCCAGGCGATGACCGAGCTGCTGGCCCCGGACGTCGTGCTCATCGGCGACTCGAACGGCAAGGGCCGCACCGCGCGCCAGCTCATCGTCGGCCCGGACAAGATCGCCCGGTTCTTCGTCGGCCTCACGCGCAAGTACGCGCCGGGGATGGCCGAGCGCGGCGTCCCGGTGCTGGTCAACGGCGACCTGGGGATGTACCTGCCGCCGATGCCGGGCCGCGACGGCTTCGTCGCCCTCGACGAGCACGTGCAATCGGTCACCATCCGCGACGGGAAGATCGTGGCGATCTACGACGTCGTCAACCCCGACAAGCTGGTCCGGATCACGCGTCCCGGACCCGGGCAGCCGTGATCCCGGCGGCCAGGACCAGCGCGGCGAAGGCGGCGAAGTAGGCCAGCGCCCAGCCGGGGCTCAGCGGCGAGTCGGACAGCACGTTCGCGTTGCCGCCGTCGCGGCCCGCGTTCGCCTCGCCGGTGCCGCTGAGGAACTTGGTGACGACGTTCAGAGGCAGCCAGCGGTGGATCGCCAGGCCCGCGTCCGGGATCAGCTGCACGGCGTTCTCGAACGCCAGCGGGTAGATCACGAGCAAGGCGACTGTCCCCGCGGTGTGGCGCACGAGCAGGCCCACTCCCACCCCGACGACCGCGGCCAGTGCGAACACGGCACCGGTCCCCGCGACGATCGTCCAGTCGGCGGCGCTGTCGAGCGCGAGGTCGGCGTCCGGGGCGAGGACCCGCGCCACCAGCCAGGCCGTGAAGGCGGCGGCTTCGCCGACGCCGAACGCGTAAGCGGCGACGACGGCGGCCTTCGCGACCAGCGCCGGGGTCCGGCCCGGCACGGCCTGGAAGGTGCCGTGGATCGTGCCCGAGTGGTATTCGCTCGTCACCGCGAGCCCCGCCAGCACCAGCACGGCGACCAGGCCGAACGGGGAGCCGAACTGGGTGCTCGCCACGGTCGGCGGCAGGCGGGACTCGGTGGCCGTGAGCGCGGTGAGCGCGGCCGGGGCGGCGAGCGCGATGAGCGCGAAGACACCGCACACCCAGGGCGTGGCGATGCTGAAGAGCTTGATCCGTTCACTGGCGACGAGGTGCATGCTCCGAACGATCCCGCGGGGACCCCGGCGGCGCGTCCCACCAGGGTCCGATTCCCGGGGTCCTACGGCAGCGGGACGCGGCAGGCGTCGCCCGAGGTGAAGCCCTGGTCGACGATGCCGAGCGCGCTGTTCATCCGGGCGCGCATGTTCTCCAGCGCGATCTGGTAGGTCAGCTCGATGACGCCGTCCCGGCCGAACTCGCGCTCGAGCTCGGCGACCTGCTCGTCGGTCACCGTGACGCCGTCCGCGGACATCGCGTCGGCGTAGGCGATCGCGAGCCGCTCCTGGCGGCTGAACGCGGACGAAGTCGCGTAGTCGTCGATCTTCTTGAGCCGCTCGATGTCCAGGCCGTCGTGCTTCTGCAGCATGGTGCCGAAGTCGACGCACCACGAGCAGCCGATCCGGGTCGCCACCCGGTAGACGGCGAGCTCCCGCACGTTCGACGGCAGCCGCTTCGACGCCCGCTCCACCATCAGCTCGTGCGCGGCGTTGGCCCGCAGCAGGCCGGGGTGGTGCGCGACGACGGCCATCGGCTCCGGCACCGCGCCGAAGCGGCGGCCGGCGATCCGGTAGACGAGCCTGAGGACCGGTCCGGCTTCGGTGGTCTTCTTCGCGGCGATGCGAGGCATTTTGCGTTCTCCTTCGTCTCGGTCAGGAAGGGAACGAGACAGCGTCCGAAGACGTGACGACCGGCGATGTGAGCCACGCCACCAGCATCGTCCCGGCCGCTACGGCGAACACGACGGTCAGTCCCGGCGCGGCCAGCCCGCCGGTCGTGGCCAGGGCGAGCCAGCCGAACACCGCGGCCCCGGCCAGCCCGCCGGCCTGCCGGGCGAAGGTCAGCGCGCCCAGGGTGACGCCCATCAGCTCGCGCTTCGCCCGCGTCTGGCCCAGCACGGTGTACGCGGACGTGCAGACGCCGAAGGCGGCGCCGATCGCGAACAGCCCCGGGGCGAGGAGCCTCGGTTCGCCACCTGCCGCGGCCGCGACGGCGGTCGCGGCGAGCCCGGCGGTGCCGAGCAGGCAGCCGAACCGGCCCCACGCCGTCATTTCCGGTCGCCGGCGCGCCAGCGCGGCGAAGGACGCGGAAAGGGCGAGCTGCCCGGCGGTCATTGCGACGAGCAGTAGCCCGGTGCCCGCCGCGTCCGCGCCGAGGGCGACGACCAGCGCGACGTAGGTGAAGGTGCCGTAGAGCGCGGCGCCCGCCAGGCCGTTGACGACGACCGCGCGCGCCAGCACGGCGTCCGCGAACACCTTCGGCGCGATCAGCGGGCTCGGCGTGCGGCGCTGCCGCCGGACGAACAGGAAGCCCGCCACCACGGCCGCGCCCACCAGCATCGGCGTCCACAAAGGACTGCGAGCGAGCGCGTCGACGGTGCCGAGCGCAACGACCGCGGTCCCCGCGACGGCCAGCAGCACGCTGCCCGGCACGTCGAACTTCTCCTTGCTACGCCGCGGTTTCGCCGGGAGCCCGCGCAGGCCGAGCAGCAGGGCGGGCACGCACAGCGGCAGGTTGACCAGGAAGATCCACCGCCAGCCAGGTCCCGCGGCGAGCAGTCCGCCGAGCGGGGGCCCGCCCAGGGTGGCGGCCGCGAACACCGCCGTCTGCCAGCCCTGGCGGCGCAGCAGCTCGTCGCGTTCGAACAGCTCGCCGAGCGCGCTCATCGCCGTGACCACGAGGCCGCTCCCGCCAATGCCCTGCAGGGCGCGGGCGGCGATCAGCGAGCCGATGTCGGGCGCGGCGGCGCACCACGCCGAAGCCGCGGCGAACACCAGGACCGAGCCGGCGAACGAGACCCGGCGGCCGTAGAGGTCGCCGAGCCGCCCGTGGAGCGGCGTCGCGACGGTCAGGGTCAGCAGGCCGGCCGCGGTCACCGCGACGAGACCGGTGCGGGCGTGCAGGTCGGTGCCGATCGACGGCAGGGCCGCGGTGACGACCAAGCCGTCGAGCTGGGCCATGGCCATGCCGAGCAGGAGCCCGGCGTAAGCGAGGTTGCGAGATACGTGCATGAAGCACACGTTATAGTGTGCGTTATGCACGCATCAAGCCCCCTTGACGGCGGCCCGGCACTGTTCCGCCTGGTCCGGCACTGGGCGCGGCAGTGGGCACCGGACGTCGTCGAACGCTTCGCCGCCGACGCCCCGAAGGCGTGGACGGTGCCGAACCTCTTCGTCATCCAGGCGATCGACGGGGCGGCGGGCGACGAGGTGACCGTCGCGGACGTGGCACACCAGCTGGGAATCGACCGCTCGGTGGCCAGCCGGATGGTCGGCGAAGCGACGCGAGACGGTTTTGTGGCGCGCTCGACGTCGGCCCGCGACGCGCGACGCGCGGTCCTGACGCTGACCGACGCCGCGAAGGAGTTCCTCGCGGCTTCGAAGGCCCACCAGCGTCAGGCGTTCGACAGGCTGGTGGGCCACTGGCCGAAGGAGGACCGAGAGCGTTTCGCGGGCTATCTGAGCCGGCTCGCGGACGACGTACTCGGTTAGCTCTCCGCCAGGATCGCGTTCAGCGCTTCCCAGGCGTGCCAGGCCCTGGTGACGCCGAACTGGGCGTTGAACCGCAGCGCCGCGCGCACGTCCTCCGGTGACGCGCCACCCCGCAGCGCGCGCCCGACGTGCGTGCGGAAGGTGTCCGCCAGGGTCTGGTAGTGGACGTCGACGCTGAGGCTGACCAAGCCGCGTTCACGCTCGCTGAGCGTGCCGGGCCCATGCCCGGCGCGCATCCGGGACTGCAGGTCGAAGTACCCGGCGAAGTGCGGGTCCAGTTCGTTCAGCCGGGCCCGCACCGGGTCCGGCAGCGGGCTGGGCGCCGCGTCGGGACCCGTCGACAGCAGCTCCGGGGCCAGCGGCTCGGCCTCCGGGCGGGGCAGGCCGAGTTCCGCCTCGAGCTCGGTGATCCGCTCGATCCCCGCGGTCGCCGCGTGGTAACCGCAGTCGTAGGAGACGAACCGCAGCAGCTCGCGGATGTCCGCGGTGGTCACTCCGGCGGCCAGCCCGGTCCGCACGTGCGCGGCGAACGCCATGCCCAGGCTCGTCTGGCAGACGTCGGCCGCGACGCACAGGAACGTCTTCTCGCGGTCGGTCAGCTCGGGGATCGACCGGACGTACTTCGCGGTGGCGCCGACCATCTGGGCGAACGCCGGGTCGAGCGAGGCCAGCCGGTCGAGGTTCGTGGGTGCTTCGGCGGTGGTCAAGATCGTGCTCCCTCAGTGGATGAACGTGTGTAGCGCTACAGCCGTAGTGCAAAGTGACGCTACACCTGTAGCGCGATAGGTGTCCAGCTACACTCGCGTCGATGGAAGAGACACGCCGCCGTCCCAACGCCCGCGGCCAGGGCGACCTGCTGCGCGAAGAGATCGTCACGGCCGCCGTGCGCATGCTCGACGAGCTGGCCGACGACGAGGCGTTGTCCCTGCGGGCGGTCGCGCGTGCGGTGTCGATCGCGGCGACGTCGGTATACCTGCACTTCCCGGATCGCGACGCACTCGTCCTGGCCGCGATGCGGCGCTGCCACCAAGAGCTGGTCAGCGCCGGCGACGAGGCGGCCGACGCCGCGCCGGACCCCGCGGCCGCGTTGCGCGCGCGGATCCTGGCGCAGGCGGCGTGGGCGCGGGAGCACCCCGGGCTCTACAAGGTGCTGCACGAGAGCAAGGTCCACCGGCGCCTCGGCATGCCGTTCAAGGAGGTCATGGTCGCCCGCACGACGGAGGCGGTGCGGCGGTGCATGGAGGCCGGCCTGGCCCCGGCGGACGACGCCGCGACCGTCGCGATCGACCTGCGGACCGCGGTCAACGGCATGCTGGCGCAGCGCATCAACGAGCCCGATCTGCCCTGGCCGCCCGCGGTCGAGCAGATCGACCGGTTCCTGGTCAAGCTGGTCGGCCTGCGGCCCTGACTTGTGCTCCCGGCCCGAAGGGGCTTGGGTGCGGGTATGACCCCGGGTTTCCAGACGGTGATCCCGCGGATGGTGGTGAGCGATCTCGTCGCCGCCGTCGCGTTCCTGCGCACGGTGTTCGGCGCCACCGGCGAGGCCGAAGGCGGCCGCCCCGCCGAGATCCGCATCGGCGACTCGCTCGTGCTGGTGTCCGCCGAAGGCGAGCGTGAGCTGTTCCCCGCGTTCCTCTACGTCTACGTCGCCGACGCGGACGCGACGTACCGCCGCGCCCTCGACTGCGGCGCGACGAGCATGGAGAATCCGGCGAACATGCCCTACGGCGACCGGCGCGCGATGGTCCGCGACCCGTTCGGCAACGTCTTCCAGATCGCGCAACACCGTGGCTGACCGGGTGCCCCGGCTGCGCCAGGTCGTCCTCGACACGACGGACGCGCGGGCACTGGCGGAGTTCTACCGGCGGCTGCTGGGTTTCGCGTACCGCCCGGGCGACGAAGAGAGCGAGTCCGGCTGGCTGGTCCTGCGCGATGCCGACGGCATTCCGCGCCTGGCCTTCCAGCAGGTGGCGGCCCTCCCACCGCCGACGTGGCCGGACGGCCCGCGGCCGCAGATGCTGCACCTCGACCTGACGGTGGCGACGCCCGCGGAGCTGGACGAGCAGCACGACCGGGCGATCGCGCTGGGTGCGCGGCTGCTGGCGGACCACGCGGACGACCCGGAAGAACCACTGCGCGTCTACGCGGACCCGGCGGGCCACCCGTTCTGCCTGTTCGTCGGGTGAGGCCCGAAGTCGCTCACCGTCGCCTGACCACCCGGCGTGGGGTCATTCCCCGGTGCTGCCGTCCACCGACTCGCGGATGAGGTCGGCGTGGCCGTTGTGGCGGGAGTACTCCTCGACCATGTGGACGAGGATCCAGCGCAGGCTCGGCGCGCTGCCGTCCGGCCACGGGCGCCGGGCCGGCCGCGACAGGTCACCGTTCTCCAGCGCCTCTGCCACCGCCGAGCGGGACCGGGCGACCATCTCCTCCCAGAGCCCGAGGAGCTGCTCCGGGGTGTCGTCCGCGGCGGATTCCCAGTCCCAGTCGGGTGTGGCCGCCCAGTCCACCGCGTCGAACGGCGCCGCGCGCTCGCGGTCGAACAGCGCCCGGGAGAACCAGTGGTCCTCCACGTAGGCGAGGTGCTTGAGCAGACCGCCGAGGGTCATCGGCGACGGCGCGACCGTCGCGCGCAGGCCGGCCGCGTCCAGGCCGGCGCACTTCCAGGCCAGCGTCGCGCGGTGGTAGTCGAGGAAACCGAGGAGGGTGGCGAGTTCGTCACCGTCGAGGGGCGGCTCGGGCCGGCCCTGTTCGTCCACAATAGTCACGGGCGCCGACTTTACCGGTCACGGCGTCAGCGGGCGGACGTCCCAGACCCACACCCCGCCGACGAATTCCGCCGGCTTCCGGAGCAACAGCTCCACAGTGGACTTGAGGGCTTCCTGGTGCTGCCGCGGCCCCACCACGAGCACGTCCGCGTTCCACTTCCGCAGGTCCGTCAGCGCCTGCGTCCGGTCCGCCTCGGTGACCTCGGCCGCCTGGCCGGTGCGCTCCACCCGGGCGAACAGGTCCGACGTCGGGAGCGGAACCGCGCCGTAGCGGCCACTGCGGTCGTCCGGTGAGGTCGGGCCGACGAAGTAGCCCTCCGGCATCGGGTAGCCGAGGCCGGCGTCGACCTGCCAGTGCAGCGGCTCGGCTTCGCCGGTACTCGGCAGCGGGACCGGCACCAGTGAGCCGCCGGGTGCCACGTACTGGCGCCAGATCCCGTCGGCGAAGAACATCGGCGAGAGCGGGCGCGGGTGCGTCACCAGTTCCGTCGGGGCGATCGGGAGCAGCACCGCCACCACCGCGCCGATCCAGATCATCCGCAGCGGGAAGCGGGGCCGGCCGTCGAGCGGCTCCGGCTGTTCGGCCGCGGCCGTCCAGGCGCGGTGCGTCGCGATCGCCAGCAGCCCGCCGACGACGGGGATGCAGCCCATCGCCAGCCGCGATTCGAGCAGCGAGTCCAGCAACGGCAACTGGCCCAGCCATTTCCACAACCCCGGGATCCCGGTGTCCTCGTGCGCCACGGTGATCTCGACGCCCAGCGAAAGGAACGCCATGACGTACATCGTGATCGCGAGCGCCCGCGACACCACGTCGCGCCAGAGCCAGATCGTGAGCACCACCATGAGCACGACCAGCGGCCAGCCGAAGAAGGCGTTCTCCTCGGTGCGGTTCATCGAGACGTCCGCGGCCGCCTCCGGCGAGCCGGCGATCGACTGCGTCGCGAAGCGCGTGAGCGCCGCCGTGTCGTTGCCCGCCGAGCCGTGCAGCAGCGAATGGAAGCTCTGCGGGCCGAAGAACTGCCAGTACAACGGGAAGCCGGCGATCAGCAGCGCGACCACCGCGCCGATGCCGATCCCCTTGGCCAGTGGCGCCAGCATGCCGCGGATCTCCGCGCGGTGCGGGATCAGGTACGCGATCGCGAACACGAGGAAGGTGAGGGCGAAGATCGCCAGCGGCTCTTCGCCCAGCAGGATCTGCCACGCGACGAGGAGGCCGAGCACGACGCCGTTGCGCACCGGGCGCTCGCCGTGCGCGATCTGGATCGTCTTGAGCGCGATGAACGGCAGCACGAACAGCACGACGAAGTTCGGGTGCGCGTTGCCGTGCGAGATCATCGGCGGCGCGAAGCCGCAGAACGCGCCGCCGATCGCGGCCGCGGTGCGGTTCGGCACCAGGTGCCGGGAAAACACCCAGTACCAGCCGATCGCGGTGCCGGCGAGCCCGGCGGTGAGCACGATCGCCCAGGTCAGCGTCGCGCCGAAGGTCAGCGTGATTGGGGCCAGCGGGATGTTCAAGCCGAACATCGCCGCGTTCGCCGCCATGTTCACGCCGAGCGGGTAGTTCTGCAGGTCCGTGGTGAACGGGTTCTGGAAGTGCAGGACGGACTTCGCGACGACCGTCGAGTACCACTCCCACTGGCTCTGGTCGGACGCGCCGTTCCAGAGGTAGCCGCGCTTGAGGTCGAACCACAGGCCGTTGTAGAGCAGGATCGTGAACAGCAGGAACCCGCCGGCGATCGCGGAGTCCTGCCACGCCCAGCGTTTCGGGCCTTCGGGTGGTTCGGGTGCGGGCGGCACGAGTTCGGGAACGGCTTCGGACTTCAAGCTCACGGTTCGACCACCCTGGCGAGGAAGTAGAGCGCCCCGGTGCCGGCGTGCCGGACCAGCAGCAGGAACGGCCGGTCCACCGTGACGGCGACCGGTTCGTCGATCATCATCGAGGTGAGGCGCATGGTCAGCGCGGTGGCCGCGGCCCCCTCGAAGCCTTGTTCGTCGACGCGCAGCACGGCTTGGTGCAGCACTTCGGACACGGCCAGCCGCGGGTCCGGGGAGAGCCCGCCCAGGTCGGCCCGGTCGGTGAAGATCGTGCGTACGCCGAGGCCGCGCAGCACGGCGGTCAGCGAACTCGGCACGTCGAGCGCGATCTTGGGGAGTGTAAGTTCCACGCGCTTGAACCGGATTTCGCCGAGCAGGCTCGTCAGCGAAGCCTGGTCGAGCGCGGCCTCGGCCTCGGCGAGGTCGCCGTCGGGCAACAGCACGACGGCCTGCAGACCGCCCCCCGCGGCCAGCTGCACGGCCTGCCAGCCCCCGGCGTGCGCGTAGCCGACGCTCTCGCCGAGCCACATGGTCGGCACGTCGTGGGTGCCGGACGGCGCGTGGAACGGCGCGTCCTTGGTGTTGGCTTCGCGGAACGGCAGCTTCCACGCGGACTTCAGGTAGAGCGCGTTGACCAGCACGGCCGCGATGTCCCGGTCGATCGAGCCCGGCGGCAGCAGCTGCGGGATCAGCCCGCGCGTGGTGCGGCCGACGTCGTCGTTGACCAGGGCGCGAGCGGCTTCGGGCTCCTTCTCGAACGGCGCGCTCGCGACGGCGGCGCCGGGCCACCCGGCCAGCTCGGTCTTGAACGAATCCTCCAGCGGGAGCCGGTCGTCCGCCCACAGCGTGTTCGCGACGGCCAGCTCGGGCTGTTCACCGCGCGCGCCCTCTTCGGTCAGCTGCGCGGCCTCCCGCAGCATGGTGGTCTGCGCGGCCGGGTCACCGAGCAGCGCGACCAGCTCATCGCGCGTGCCGCCGCGGGCGGCGTGCGCGGCCAGGGTCAGCGCACTGGCCACCGAGTACGGCGAAAAACAGGTGTTCCCGCCCCCGGCACCGATGGCCGAGTGGACGGCGAGGGCGAACCGGAGGTGGCTGTCCGTGGCCATGCGGGCGAGACTACCGGAACGGTTCGCCCCGCCGGGAGACTCCACGCGACTCCGCCCACCGGTGGACAAATCCCCCACCGCCACCGAACAGCCCCGAGCCGGCAAGCCAACGCACCCAGACGCACGACACACGCACCTGAACGGACGACTCGCGTACCCAACGGGTCGGCTCGCGTGATCCGGCGGGCCTCACACGTGATTGGGCGGGCATTTCCCGTGATTGGGCGAGCATCGGACGCGATGCCCCTCTGGTCACGCGTGAGGCCCTTCGCGCGTGCTGATTCAGCGGTGCAGGCGGGTGACGTGCCAGGAATACCAGACGTGGGCCTGCGCGTCCGTGAGCGAAGCGACCTGGTCGACGACCACCCGCAGCAGGCCGGCGTCGCCCGTCGCCGCCTTCCAGGCCGGGACGAACAGCGGGTCGAGTGATTCCGGGGCCCGCCGCGCGAGCGCGTGCACCAGCTCGACCAGCAGCTCGCGCTGGCCCTCCTGCATCGCCAGCCGCCGGCGGTCGCTCATCACGTAGCGCAGCGCCAGTGCCTTCAGCAGCGCCACCTCCGCCGCGACCTGCTCCGGTACGCACAGCCGGGCCCGGTAGCGGCTCAACGGTCCCTCACCGAACTTCTCCCGGGTGCCGGTGACCGCCGCGGTCGTGAACCGGCCGACGAGCTCGCTGGTCAGCCGTTTCAGCGCGACCTGCGCGCCCGGTGAACCGTCCGGCTCCCCCGAAGCCAGCGCCGCCACCACCGGCAGCGCCAGCAGTTCCGCCGCCGCATCCTCCAAAGTGGACACCGACTGGCCGGAGAAGTGCTTGGCGGCGGCCTCGGCGACGGCCGCGCGCTCGTCCGGGTGTGCGAGCACGCGCAGCCTGATCCGGCCGGCGAGCACGCCGTCTTCGACGTCGTGCACCGAGTACGCGACGTCGTCGGCCCAGTCCATGATCTGGGCCTCGAGGCACGTCTGCTCCGCCGGAGCACCTTCGCGGAACCACGCGAACACCTCGGCGTCGTCGCCGTAGACGCCGTACTTCGTCTGGCCGGGCTTGCGCTGCCACGGGTACTTCGTGGTCGCGTCGAGGCAGGCCCTGGTCAGGTTGAGCCCGGCCGTGGCGCCGTCGGCGCCGACCAGCTTGGGCTCCAGCCGGGTGAGGATGCGCACCGTCTGCGCGTTGCCCTCGAACCCACCGCACGTGGCGGCCACCTCGTCGAGCGCGCGCTCGCCGTTGTGCCCGAACGGCGGGTGCCCGATGTCGTGCGCCAGCCCCGCGGTGTCCACCAGATCCGGGTCGGCGCCCAGCTCCTCGGCGATGCCGCGGCCGATCTGGGCGACCTCCAGCGAGTGCGTCAGCCTCGTGCGCGGGACGCCGGTGACCTCGGCGCCCTCCCCGGGCCCGACCACCTGGGTCTTGCCCGCCAGCCGCCGCAGCGCGGCGGAGTGCAGCACCCGGGCCCGGTCGCGGGAGAACGCGCTGCGCCCGTCGGCGCGCGCGCCGGGCAGCGCCGCGCCCTTCGCCGGTTCCGGCAGGAGGCGGGCGGTGTCGTGCTCGGTGTAGCGGTCGTCCACCCGGCCAGCTTAAGCGGACGGACCGGCAAATCCTCAGCCGAGGAAGGTGGCGAACAGGTCGTCGGCCGGGGTCTTCGTCAGCCGGTAGTACAGCAGCGCGCCGGTCTCGCGGACGATGTAGCGGACCTGCGTCACGCGCTCCTGCACGATCGGCCCGCTGTGCGTCGGCGCGGTCCAGGCGTCCAGCCCCAGGTCGCCGGCCATGGTCCGGGCGCGGAAGGAGTGCCACGGGTCGCTGACCAGCACCGCCGTGCGCCAGTCGCGGGCCTTGACCTCGTCCGCGACCGCCCGCAGGCTGCGCAGCGTGTCACTGCCCTCCCCGACGGCCAGCGTCGCCGACGCCGGCACGCCGTGCCTGGTCAGCCACAGCTGGCCGGCCCTGGCTTCGGTGAAGTTGTCCTCGGCCTTCTTGCCGCCCGCGGTGACGATCGTCTTCGCGACGCCCGCGTCGTAGAGCTGCTTCGCCTTGGCCAGCCGCGCGGCGTAGATGTCCGACGGCTTGCCGTTGTACTGCGCCGCGCCCAGCACCACGATGACGTCGGCGGGCGTCCGGTCGTTCTCGCGCGCGACCTGCCAGACGCGGAACGCCGTGCCGCCGACGAGCGCCAGCAACATGAGGACCGTGCCGAGGACGATCCGGCGCGCCCAGCTCGCGCGCGACGGCTTCGTGCGTTCAGCGGTACCCACCCGGCCCATCTTGTCAGAAGGCCACGGGCCGCTCAGAGCCAGCCACGCTCCTCCGAGACCCGGACCGCTTCGGCCCGGGTGCGGGCCCCGGTCTTGCCGATGGCGGCGGACAGGTGGTTGCGGACGGTGCCTTCCGACAGGTGCAGCGCACGGGCCACGTCGGCCACCGTGCTGCCGTCCTTGGCTTCCCGCAGCACGTCCCGCTCCCGCCCGGTGAGCGGGCTGGCGCCGGTGGCGAGCGACTCCGCGGCCAGCGCCGGATCGACCACCCGGAGTCCACTGTGGACCCGGCGGACGGCCTCGACGAGCTGCTCGGGCGGGGCGTCCTTGACGACGAACCCGGCCGCGCCGGCCGCCATCGCCCGGGCCAGGTAGCCAGGGCGGCCGAAGGTCGTGCAGATGATGACCCGGCACGACGGGAGCGCGGCCCGCAGGTCGGCCGCGGCCTCCAGGCCGTCCTTGCCCGGCATCTGGACGTCCAGCAGGGCGACGTCCGGCTTCGCCTCGCGCGCGGCGGCCACCACCTCGTCGCCGGACCCGACCTGCCCGACCACCTCGATGTCGTTCTCGAGGCCCAGCACGGTGGCCAAGGCCCCGCGCACCATGGCCTGGTCGTCGGCCAGCAACACCCGGATCAAGCGAGTCCTCCCGCGGGTTCGGCGCGCACGGCCTTGGCGGCCGCGCGGGGTTCCGGCTGCGGGACCTCCGCCCGCACCAGCAATCCTCCCCCGGGGCGGGCCGACGCCCGCAGGGTGCCCCCGACCATGGCCAGCCGCTCGTTGAGTCCCCGCAGGCCGTTGCCGGGGACGACCTCCGTCGCGGTGCCGTCGTCCTCGATCTCCAGCCAGGTGTCGCCGAGCTTCACCTTGACCTTCTTGGCCTCCGAGTGCCGCAGCACGTTCGTCACGGCTTCGCGCAGGACGTAGCCGAACGTGGGCTGGAACTCCGGCCGGACGTTGTCGACGGCGTGCGGCAGGTCCGCGTCGATCTCGGCGGCCCGCAGCGCCGCGCGGGCCCCGACGAGCTCCGCGGACAGCGACACCTCGCGGTTGGCCGACACGGTCGCGCGGACGTCGGAGAGCGCGCTGCGGGTGAGGCTTTCGACCTCGCGGATCTCCTCGACCGCGCGCGGGATGTCACCCGCACTTTCCAGCACCCGCCGGGCCAGCCCCGCCTTGACGGTGATCGTGGTGAGGCTGTGCCCGAGCAGATCGTGCAGATCGCGGGCCAGGCGCTCCCGCTCGTTCGCCACGGCCAGCGTGGCGATCTCCTTGTTGGCCTGCTCCAGACCGCGGACGGCGCGGATCAGGCTGGACATGAAGAACATCGCCAGCGTGACCGACGCGACCGTGATCAGGTCGCCGTAGTTCTCACCGAACCGGCCGGCCAGCAGCATGATCCCGGCCGCCAGCGCCAGTGCCGCGCCGTCGAGGATCACCACCCACGCCGGCGACACCAGGAAGACCATCGCCGCGGTGCCGTAGAGCAGGACGAACGGGTTCGCACTCATCGCCGCGACCAGGCCGAGGCCCATGAGGAGCATCCCCACCCCGTAGCCGACGCGGACCGGGCGGCCGCGGTCGAACGCCAGCGGGAAGAACGCGTACGCGACCGCGTAGCCGTAGACGAGCACCCACAGCGCCACCACGCCGGGCGTCACCCGGTCTTCGGCCAGCAGTGACCTCGTCACCGGGATGAGGTAGGGCAAGGTGAACAGGACCGACAGGATCGGCCACCGCACCTTGTCCGGCCCGCCGTCCCGGCCACCGGGCGGGTCCACCCACCACGTCTCCCGGTTGCCCAGCCCGAATTTGTGGCTCGCGGACTCCGCCATCGCCGTTCCTCGTCCCCTCAGGCCCTCAAACGCGGGCGCTGTCCTTACGGTATCGCCTGATCACCAGCGCCCCGAGCACGACCGTCCACGCCCCGAGCACACCCACGGCCTGGGGCAGGGACACCACCATGTCGGTGGTCACCGCGGGCCGCGCCAGCTGCAGCACCCAGTACGTCGGCATGACCTGGGCGACGTCGTGCATCCAGCCCGGCATCGACTCGATCGGGATCCACAGCCCGCCCAGGAAGCCCATGCCCAGCGTGACGATCATGTTGATCGGCTGCATCGAGTCCGGCGTGCCGAACTGGCCCAGCAGCAGCCCGAGCAGCACCAGCGGGATCGTGCCGAGCCAGATCCCGGCGAAGACGCGGACCCAGCCCGCCGCGTCGACGTGCACGCCCTCGGCCAGCACGCCGAGCAGCGGCACCAGGATCAGCGCGGGCAGCCCGACCAGCATGCCCGAGAGGCCCTTGCCCGCCAGGTAACCCGACCCGGTCAGCGGGGTCAGGCGCAGCTGCCGCTGCCAGCCCGCGGCGCGTTCGAGGGCGAGCCGGGCCCCGCTGTTCGTCGCCGCGGCGAAGACCCCGAACGTCATCATGTTGACCATGATCACGGCGGCGATCTTCGCGTGGTCCGGGTCGTCCGCCTTGGTGAAGACGTTGGCCTGCAACAGGAACATCAGGACCGGGAACGCGACGACGAAGATCAGGAACCGCGGCGCCCGGAAGTTCCGGCGGATCTCGGTGAGCAGGTAGGTGGCGTTCATCGCACGGGCTCCGCGGTCTCGTCGGCGGTCAGGGAAAGGAAGGCGCCTTCGAGGCCGACGGCGCTGATTTCGACGTCGTGCACGGCCGGGACCGTCGCCTTGAGCGCCCACAGCGTCGCGTCGGAGTCGGCGGTGGAGATCGCGACGCGGTCGCCGCGCAGCTCGAACTCCTTGACGCCGGGCAGCGCGGCGATCGCGGCGTCGGTGGCGCCCGGGACGGCGGCGCGCAGGGTGCGGCCCCCAGCCAGCGCGCGGACCTCGGCGACCGAGCCGTCGGCGACGATCCGGCCGCGCCGCATCAGCACCACCCGGTCGGCGAACTCCTCGGCCTCTTCCAGATAGTGCGTGGCGAACAGGACCGTGCGGCCGGACTCGGTGAACGAGTACATCGACTGCCAGAACTCGCGGCGCGTGCCGACGTCCATCGCGGCGGTCGGCTCGTCGAGGATCAGCAGGTCGGGGCGGCTGACGAGGGCGACGGCGAAGCGCACGCGCTGCTTCTGCCCGCCGGAGAGCTTGTTCGCGCGGCGGCCGGCCAGCTCCTCGACGCCGGCGGCGCGCAGGGCGTCGGCCACGGGCATCGGCTTCCGGTGCAGGGCCGCCACCAGGCCGACGGTCTCGGCGACGGTCAGGTCGTCCATCAGGGCGCCGCCCTGCAGCATCGCGCCGATCAGCCCGGCGCGCACGGCGTCGATCGGCTTGCGCCCGAACACACGCACGGCACCGGCGTCCGGGCTGCTCAGGCCGAGGATCATGTCGACGGTGGTGGACTTGCCCGCGCCGTTCGGGCCGAGCAGGGCGACCACCTCGCCCGGGGCGATCGTCAGGTCGACACCGTCGACCGCGTGGACGTCGCCGTAGTGCTTCCGCAGGCCGGTGAGGTGGACCGCGGCCCCCGCCGCCACCGCCTGGATGTTGGTTTCTCGCATGCCCCCAGGCTGCCGCCCGGCGGGCCCGGGTCCCCAGACCGTGCGTCACGACCTCGTCGTGACAAGTGTCAGGGGTGCCCGGGCCCGGGGTGCGGTCAGCAGCCGATCAGGCGCCCGGCCAGGTACGACTCCAGCTTGTCGATCGCGACGCGCTCCTGCGACATCGTGTCGCGCTCGCGCACCGTCACGGCCTGGTCTTCGAGCGAGTCGAAGTCCACGGTGACGCAGTACGGCGTGCCGATCTCGTCCTGACGGCGGTAGCGGCGGCCGATCGCCTGGGCGTCGTCGAAGTCGACGTTCCAGTGCTTACGCAGCGTCGCGGCGACTTCCTTCGCCTTTGGGGTCAGGTCGGCGTTGCGCGACAGCGGCAGCACCGCGACCTTGAACGGCGAAAGCCGCGGGTCGAGCTTGAGCACGACGCGCTTCTCGACGCCGCCCTTCGCGGTCGGCGCCTCCTCTTCGTGGTAGGCGTCGACCAGGAAGGCCATCATCGACCGGCCGACACCCGCCGCGGGCTCGATCACGAACGGCCGGTAGCGCTGGCCGGACGCCTGGTCGAAGAACGACAGGTCCACGCCCGAGTGGTTCGAGTGCGTGGTGAGGTCGAAGTCGGTGCGGTTGGCGATGCCTTCCAGCTCGCCCCACTCCTGGCCCGCGTTGAACGCGAACCGGTACTCGATGTCGACGGTGCGCTTCGAGTAGTGGGAGAGCTTTTCCTTCGGGTGCTCGTAGTGGCGCAGGTTCTCGGCCTTGATGCCGAGATCGGTGTACCACTCCGTGCGCCGGTCGATCCAGTACTGGTGCCAGGTCTCGTCCTCGCCCGGCTCGACGAAGAACTCCATCTCCATCTGCTCGAACTCGCGCGTCCGGAAGATGAAGTTGCCCGGCGTGATCTCGTTGCGGAACGACTTGCCGATCTGGCCGATGCCGAACGGCGGCTTCTTCCGCGACGTCGTCTGCACGTTGAGGAAGTTCACGAAGATGCCCTGCGCCGTCTCCGGGCGGAGGTAGTGCAGACCCTCTTCGGACTCCACCGGGCCGAGGTGGGTCTTCAGCATCATGTTGAAGTCCCGCGGCGCGGTGTACTTGCCGCGCGTGCCGCAGTTGGGGCACGGCACCTCGGACAGGTCGTCCTCGCCGGTCTCCTTGCCGGTGCGCGCCGAGAACTCCTCGGCGAGCTGGTCGGCGCGGAACCGCTTGTGGCACGACAGGCACTCGATCAGCGGGTCGGTGAACACGTTGACGTGCCCCGAAGCGACCCAGACCTCACGGGGCAGGATCACCGACGAGTCGAGACCGACGACGTCGTCCCGGCCCTGCACCACGGTCTTCCACCACTGGCGCTTGATGTTGTCCTTGAGCTCGACCCCGAGCGGCCCGTAGTCCCACGCCGAGCGGGTACCGCCGTAGATCTCTCCGCTGGAGAAGACGAAACCACGGCGCTTGCACAGGTTGACTACGGTATCGATCGTGTTCGTGGGCACTCCACGCTCCGGAAGCATGCGGGGACGGTTATCGGACTAGAACGTCAAGGGTATCCGCCGGGCCCACCGGGTTTCCGCGCAGGTGAGCCCCCGTCAGGGGTGGGACACCAGTGACGCCGTCACCACCCGGTTGTCCTCGTAGCCCTGGCTGCCGCCGACGTACTCGCCGCCGCAGGTGACCAGGAGCAGCTTGTGCGGCCCGTCCGGCGAGAACAGCTGCTCCGACCGGCCGGCCAGCTCGGACTTGTGCACGGTCTCCGTCGCGTCGATCCGGTACACCCAGGCCCCGCCCGCGGCGTCGGTCAGCCGGACCTCCTGGCCCTGCTTGACCTGCCACAGCTCGTTGAACGGGCCCTTCTTGCCCTTCCAGTTCACGTGCCCCGACAGCAGCGCGACGCCGTGGTCGGCCCCGAGGTTCGCGCCCCACCAGGCGGCTTCGTCGAGGCCTTCCGGGATCTTCAGCGCGCCGTTCGCGTCCAGGTCCTCCTGGATCAGCTTCGCCGTGCCACCGCCGGGCAGCGACAGCTGCGCGGGCGCCCGGCCGGTGTCCTGCTTCGCGGGCTGGTCCGCGGCCGTGACGGGCGCGCCGGCGCTGTTCGAGCCGGTGCCGTTCGCGACCGCGGGTTCATCCTTTCCCGTGAAGATGAGCAGTGTGGCGACGAGCGCCGCGACCACGAACGCGCCGGCGACGCCGACGATCCACCAGCGGCCGGAGCCCTTCTTCCGCTCCGCCGGGTTCTGCTCCTGCATGCGCCTGTGCTCCTTTTGGTTCCGTGACCAGTGCACAGACGGACATGCCGCGGCGGGCGCGCGAGGTTGCACCGAACCCGGTCAGCGGGCGGGGCGCGTCACCAGCTCGGCCGTGACCAGGCGGTTCTCGTCGTAGCCCTCGGTGCCGCCGACGTAGTCGCCACCGCAGGTCACCAGCACCAGCCGGTGCGGGCCGTCCTGCCCGAACCAGCGGGCGGCCTGCGCCGGGAGGGCCTCCTTCGACAGCGTGACGACGTCGTCGACCCGGTAGACCCACCGGCCGCCGCGCGCATCGACGACGCTGATCTCGTCGCCGCCGCGCATCCGCCACAGCTCGTCGAACGGCCCAGGCCGTCCCTCCCAGTTGACGTGCCCGGACAGCAGGGCCGCTCCGCGATCCGCCCCCAGCTTGGCGCCCCACCAGGCGGCGTCGCCGAGGCCGCGCGGGATCGGCAGCACGCCCGCGCCGGTGAGCTCGGTGCGGACCAGCCGGGCGGTGCCGCCGTCGGGCAGCCGGACCGTGCCGGGCCGCTGCTGCGCGGCGGATTCGCTGTCCGCGGGCAGCACGGCCGGGGCCGCGTTCTCCCCCGGCAATGCGCCGGGCGGCGGCGCCGCGATCGGCGCCGGGGCGGGCGGCAGCCAGGTCAGGACGACGATCCCGGCCGCGAAGGCGACCACCGCGAGCGCCGCCGAGACGGCGGCCAGCCCCGTTCGCAGCACCTAGCCCGTCCCGGAGCCGCGCCGCCTGCCGAGCAGCAGGGCGACCGCCGCGAAGAACACCCCGCCGAAGAGCAGGCCGATGCCGAGCGGGACGCGCGAGCCGTCACCGTCGGTGGCGGGCGCGGCCGCGCCGAGGTAGCCCGCCGGGACCTGGGTCGGCACGGCGGCCTGGGAGGCGTTCGTGCCGCCCGCGGGCCCGCCGGCCTTCGCGACGAACCCCTTCGGGACCGAGCAGCTGACCCCGCCGAGGACGATGTTCGTCCGGACGTCCTGCAGCGCGTCGCCCCGCGCGTCCTTGACGTGCGTGGTGATCTCGAGCCGCCAGCCGGCGACGGCGGTGAAGTCGCCCCCGCGCCAGCCGTCCTGACGGATCAGCTGGTCGAAGGTGGCGACCCGGGTCAGCTTGAGGTCGGAGACCGTCCTGTCCTTGCTGGCGTCGGTGATGTCGCCGGGCGGGCCCAGCTTCAGGTTCCGCAGCTGGAGGCCGGCGGTGCCACCGGGCATCGGGACGATGCCGAGCGCCCCGCCCTGGCGCACCCACAGCCGGGCCACCGACGTGGTGCCGGTCAGCTTGGCCGGGCCGGTGCAGTCCACCGCGGTCTTGGCGCCTTCCAGCACGAGCGCGGTGTCGTCGGCCGGCTTCGTCCCGCCCTGCCAGGTGTCGCGCAGCGCGTAGCTGGTCTCCGCGACGGCGGTGGGCACGGTCGTGGCCTGCAGCGCGGCGACGACGTTGTGGTCCCGGCTGGCGATGCCCGGCGGGTAGGGGTTCTGCGACGGGCTGTAGCGGCCGAGGTCGATCCGGTAGTGCCCGCCGAAGGTGGCGCGCTCGCCGTCGTCCTTCGGGACCGCGACGCGGTCCGTGCCGAGCTTCGACTGGCCGGGCAGCAGCGGCGAGCGCTGGGTCTCGGTGATCAAGGCGCCCCCTCGCTGGCCCTCGTCCCCGATCCGGACCGAGGCGATGTTCGCGAAGGAGACCGGCCCCGTCTTCTCGTCGACCGCCTGGCTCTGCGCCCCGGCGGCACCGACGCCGACCAGCGGGAACAACACGGCCGCACCCACGGCTGCTTTCGTCACGAAACGGGTCATTTCTCCCCACTGCTCTGCTCGGACGGGCCGCCGGTGTACGAGAAGCGACGCAACGGTCCGCGACAACCTTGCACCGTCGGCCACGACATGCGAAGCCGAAGAGCCATTCTCTCACTAACACACCCAAATGGAGCAATACCACCGACCGTACCCCGCAGGGCAGGGCCCCGGCACGCGGAAACACTAGGATGGGTGGAGCCGTTATCGGCAATGACTACGGAATTCATGGTCCGGACGTCGACGAGCAGCGTGGAGGCGGGTATGGCGACGGTCACCGGGAGTGGCACCCAGCCGGGACTCGCGGAGTGCGCCCCGACGTCGGCGGCGGCGCCCGCCCACCCGGCGCCGTCGGTACTGGCCGACGCGGGCGACCTGCTGCGCGCACTGGCGGCGCCGATCCGGATCGCGATCGTGCTGCAGCTGCGGGCGGCCGACCGGTGCGTGCACGAGCTCGTGGACACCCTCGACGTCGCGCAGCCGCTGATCAGCCAGCACCTGCGGGTGCTGAAGACGGCCGGGGTGGTCCAGGGCGAGCGCCGCGGCCGCGAGGTCGTCTACCGGCTGGCCGACGACCACCTGGCGCATATCGTCGTCGACGCCGTCGCCCACGTGCAGGAAGGAAAGTGATGACCCACGCCGCGTCGCGCAGCCAGGCCCCGGTACCCGGGCGCCGATCGACCCGGCAGCGAGCCGCGGTCGTCGAGCTGCTGAGCACCATCGATGACTTCCGCTCCGCCCAGGAACTGCACGACGAGCTGCGCAAACGCGGCGACGGCATCGGCCTGACGACGGTGTACCGCACCCTCCAGTCCCTGTCGGAGGCCGGCGAGATCGACGTGCTGCGCACGGATTCCGGCGAGGCGATCTACCGCCGCTGCTCGGCGCACCACCACCATCACCTGGTGTGCCGGCTGTGCGGCCGCACGGTGGAGGTCGAGGGCCCGGCGGTCGAGCGCTGGGCGGAGAAGATCGCGGCCGAGCACGGCTTCTCGGAGATCTCGCACACGGTGGAGATCACCGGCACCTGCGCGGAGCACTAGGGCGGCTCAGCGCGGCGGGATCCCCTGCCGGTCCAGGGCTGCCTTCGCCGTGGAGACGAGGTGCGTCGTGGTTGCTTCCGGGTCGTCCGAAGGCGTGTCGCGCATTTCGACCACCGCGAAACCCGGCGATGGGCCGTGCGCCGCGGAGGGTCGGCCCAGTCAGGCTTGCGGTGGCGCAGGCCAGGCCACCTCGTCGATGGCCAGCCAGGGAGCCGTAGCCAGCGTCGCCGGTGTCAGGCCGGTGATCGTCCGCGCCTCCCGGTGGAGGTGGGACTGGTCCGCGTAGCCGCTCAGAGCAGCCACGATCACGGCCGGGTGGCCCGCCGCCAGGAGGTGGGCCGCGTGGTCGAAGCGGATCAGCCCGGCCGCTCGCTTGGGCGTGAGACCGAGCTGGGCGCGGAAGCGGGACCACAGGCGCTGGCGGCTCCAGCCGACCTCCTCGGCCAGGCCGTCGACCCGCACCCGGCCACCCGCGGCCAGCGTCCGGTGCCACACCCGGGCGACCTCCGGCTCGATCCGGGGCGGAGTCTCCGCCAGGCGGCGGGCGAGCAGATCCGTCGCGATGGTGAAGCGTTCGTCCCAGGTCGGGGCCGCGCGCAGGCGCTCCTCGGTTCGCTCGGCGTCACGCCCCCAAACCTCCTCCAGGGTGGCCACCGCGCCGGTGAGGTCGGCCGAGACGCCCAGTACCGCCGTCGCGACCGCCGGGGACAGCCGGATCTGGAGGCACTCGCCCGCTCGCCCGCCGGTCCGGAGGACGCCCGGGAGGAGCCCGGCGACGAAGCTGCCGCGCCGGGACGTCCCGCTGGTCTCGCGGACGATGCCGCCGCCCTCACTCAGGTCGAGGAACAGCGTCACCGACGGGTGCGCGATCATCTCGATCCGCACGTTCCCGCCGATCTGCTGGCGGAACCCGGCCATCGCGACCCCCGGCAGGCGGACTTCCGGGCGCGGCACGGCGACGTCCACGTCCGCCCACTGCCAGCCGGTCACCTCCGCAGCTTAGGCCGGTGCAGCGTCTTCAGTGGCCGCCGCGAAGCGCAGCAGGAGTTCGCTCGTCGGCTCGGGGGCCTCGAAGAGGGGGACGTGCCCGACGCCGGGAAGCAGCTCGACGCGCACGCCCGGCACCGGGTCGTACTCGTGGGCCGACTGCGGGTTCCAGCGGGGATCCGCCGCGCCGAAGACGACCAGCACGGGCCGGCCGAGCCCGGCGAGGCGATCGGGCACGCTCCGCTCGGCGACGTACGCGGAGTTGGCGCGCAGGATCTTCCGGAACGTGCGGTAGCCGATGTGCTTCAGCTCGGCGACCGCGTCGTCCGGGATGGCCACCGGGCGCGCGGTCGTCGCCCGGATTCCCTTGCGGATCAACGCATCCGAGCGCAACGGCCAGAGGAGCGGGCCGAGCGGCGGGGCCGACAGGGCCCGGATGAGCCACGGCTGCGGCAGGAGCGCGCCGAGGCTCGGGCCGGTGCTCACCAGCGCCAGCGACCGCACCAGATCGGGGCGCTGCTCCAGCAGCGACGTCGCGACGTAGCCGCCGCTGGAGTGCCCGGCGACCGCGACCTGCCGCAGCCCGAGGTCGTCGAGCAGCGCTGCCACCCGGGCGGCCTGCCCAGGCACCGCGTACGACGGCGCGGGCGGGGATTGGCCGCACCCCGGGAGGTCGACCCGGATGACGTGGTAGCGGGCGGCGAGGACGCCGGCCACCGGACCCCACAACGCGCCCGAAGCACCCGACCCGTGGACGAGCACCACAGGCGGCGCGGCCCGCGGCCCGTCGTGGACGACGTACATCCCCGTACTTTCGTGAAGACCCATGCGCCGGACGGTAGGGGTGCAGCCGGCCGCTCGTCTTGGACGAATGTCAGTACTCGTAGGGATCCTTCGGGGTCGGGACCGGTGTCACCGAGGCCGGGGTGAAGTCCGGCGTGTAGCTGTTGTCCTTCGTCGCCGTGCCCGGGACCACCTGGCCCGTCACCTGGATCCACGCGTCGCTCGCCAAGTGGTCCGCTTCGCCGCCCCGGAGCCGGACCGTCACCGGGAAGGCGTCGGCCGCGCAGCAGCTGATCACCAGGCGGGCCAGCAGCGTGCCGCCGTCGGTGTGCACGACGAAACCCGTCAGCGAGACCGTGCGGCCGTTGAGCGTGCCCGCCGTGTCCCAGCCCGCGCGGCTCACGAACTCGTTCACCGGCAACGGAATCACGTTGCCCATCGGCAGCGGCGGGAACGCCGCCGCGCTCGCCGCGGCCGCGCTGGACGGCACCCGCGCCTCCGTGCGGATCACCGAATCGGCGCCCAGCGCGGGTGGCGCGACCAGGAACACCGCCAGCACGGGAACCAGCAGCAGCCACGCCGGCCGGGCCGAATGCGCGTGCCCGTCGTCGTGAGCGTGATCATGCTCCTCCGGGACCGCGTCCACGGTGACCTTCGAGCGCGCGGCCAGCACGTCGTGCACGATCGCGACCACGCCCAGCACCACCATCACCGCGCCACCCGCGACGATCCACGGCTGTTGCGCCGGCTTCACATAGCGCAAAAAGTCACCGTTGACCGCGATCTTGACCAACGCACCACCAAGCAAAATCAGCAGAACGTTCTGCGTCTCCCGCCTCACGCGACCCCCACCAACAACCCGGCCACCACCGCACACCCCACCGCCACCACCAACGTCACCGGCGCGAACCGCACCGCGAACGACCGACCGAACGTCCCCGCCTGCAACGCGAACAACTTCACATCCACCGCCGGCCCCACCACCAAAAACACCAACTTCGGCAACAACGGCAACGCCGTCAACGACGCCGCCACAAACGCATCCGCCTCACTGCACAACGCCAGCACCACCGCCAGCACCGCCATCACCAGCACACCCAGCACGATCTGATCGCCCAGCACCCCGAACCACTTCGCCGGCACCAGCACATTCAACGCCGACGAAATCAATGCCCCCAGCACCAGGAACCCACCGGCCTCGACCAGATCCGTCCGCGCGGTCTCGGCGAACACCCGCCACCGCTGACCACCCGCCACCTCAGGCAGGCGCCGCAACGCTCGCTCAGTGATCCATTCGAGCTTCCCCCAGCGGGCCCACAACCAGCCCATCACCATCGCCGTGGCCAAGGAACCAGCGAACCGCGCCAGCACCATCTCCGGCTTACCGGGAAACGCGACCGCCGTCGCCACCAGCACCACCGGGTTCACCGCCGGCGCCGCCAGCAAAAACGTCAACGCCGCCGCCGGCGCCACCCCCTGCCCCATCAACCGCCGCGCCACCGGCACCGAAGCACACTCACAACCCGGCAACGCGACCCCGGCAAGCCCCGCGACACCGACCGCGGCACCAGCCCGCTTCGGCAGCACCTTCTCCAGCACCCGCGCCGGCACGAACGCCGCGATCGCGCCGCTGATCAGCACACCCAGCACCAGAAACGGCAACGCCTGCACACACACGGCGACGAACACCGTCGAACCGGTCCGCAACGCGGGAACGTCGAACAACTGCTGCAGCCAGCCCTGACCGAGGATCGCGACCAGCAAGATCGCGCACAGCACCTCGACCGAGCTGATCCGAAACCGGCGGTTGCGCCGGCCGGGCTCGGTAATGGTGTCGTCGCCGGGGAGAGTGTCCACACCGGTGATGATGCCAGGGCCGCCCGACAAGAAGAGCCCCGCACGGCCCGCGAACGGCCGGATACGGTCCGTTTTGGCCCCTGATCCACCGTTCGCCCCGAAAATCCGCCGCCCACAGCGGGCTTCCGCGGCCGGCCGGACGCCGGAGCGGTACCCCGGGCTACTCCCCGGGGACGATCCCCGGCAGCTCGGTCCGCAGCTGCGACGCCGTCGACACCACGAGCATCAGCAGCGTCCCCAACGCCGGCGCGTCCAATCCGACCGCCGGGAACGCGTACCGCAGGGTCACGTCGACCCCGTTGTCCGAATGCCCGACGCCCAACGTCCCGAACAGCCCCTGACCCGCCCGCTCGGCGACCGCGATCGAGAGCTCCGGCTCGTCCTCCAGGTCCCAGCCGACCACGCAGGTCAACGTCAGCACCGTGAGGCCCTCGCCGAGCCGGGTCGCCTGGACCACGCACGGGACGTCGCCGTGGGAGAACGTCAGCGCGCCGTCGTCGTCGACGTGGACCTCGAGGTAACGCTCCAGGGCGCCGCGAGCGTTGGTCAGCAGCTCCGCGGTTTCGGCCGCCTCGGTGGCGCTCATGACGAAGCCGTCTGGTCGATCGCGCCGCCGAAGCGGCGATCCCGCTTCGCGAACTCCAGGCACGCGCGCCACAGGTGGGTGCGGTCGAAGTCCGGGAACAGCGTGTCCTGGTAGACCATCTCGGCGTAGGCCGACTGCCACAGCAGGAAGTTCGACGTCCGCTGCTCGCCCGAGGGCCGCAGGAACAGGTCGACGTCCGGCATGTCGGGCTGGTAGAGGTACTTGCCGATGGTCTTCTCGCTGACCTTGCCGGGGTCCAGGCGGCCGTCGGCGACGTCCTGGGCGATCCGGCGCATCGCGTCGCCGAGTTCGGCGCGGCCGCCGTAGTTGACGCACATCGTCATGTTCAGCGCCGTGTTGTGCTTGGTCTTCTCCTCGGCCGCCTGCAGTTCCTTGATCACCGACGCCCACAGCTTCGGCCGCCGCCCGGCCCAGCGGATGCGGACGCCGATCGAGCCGAGGTAGTCGACCTGACGGCGGATGGTGTCGCGGTTGAAGCCCATCAGGAAGCGCACCTCTTCGGGGCTGCGCTTCCAGTTCTCGGTCGAGAACGCGTACACCGAGAGCCATTTGACGCCGATTTCCACCGCGCCGGCGGCGACGTCGATCATCACCGCTTCGCCGCGCTTGTGTCCCTCGATCCGCGGCAGGCCGCGCTGGTTGGCCCAGCGGCCGTTGCCGTCCATCACCAGCGCGACGTGCTTCGGGACCAGCTCGCGCGGGATCTCCGGCGGCTTCGCGCCGGACGGGTGCGGATCCGGGGCGCGCAGCTCGGATCGCGACGCCTTGTTCTCGCGTCCCCTGCGCAGCACAGCGAGCCTCCCTGGATGGGTGAAACCGATCAGGCCCGACCCTACTGCCCGGGCACCCCTTGTCCTTCGGGGGTCCGGGTGGCGGAGCCCCCGGCCCGGGGCGAAGCCCCGGATGTCAGCACAGTCTCCCGGGCGCGTCGCTCGACCAGGGGGAGGGACCGGAGCTGACGCTCCAGATGCCACTGCAGGTGCGCCGCGACCAGGCCGCTCGCGTCACGGCGGGTACCCGGCAAGGTCGACTCGGCCTGCGGCCATTCGCCGTGCATCAGGGCGGTGAGCAGGTCCAGGACCTCGGGCGCGGGGTGCACGCAGCCGGGAACCCGGCAGCCCTGGCACATCGCGCCGCCGGCGGCGACGCTGAACGCGACGTGCGGGCCCGGCAGTCCGCAGCGGGCGCACTCGGTGAGCGCGGGCGCCCAGCCGGCGTAGGACATCGCGCGGAGGAAGAACGCGTCGAGCACGAGGGACGCGTCACGCTCGCCGGCGGCGAGCGAACGCAGCGCGCCGCAGACGAGGAGGTAGAGCTTGAGCACCGGCTCGCCCTCTTCGGCCGAGAGCCGGTCCGCGGTCTCGGCGATCGCGCTGGCCGCGGTGTAGCGCTGGTAGTCGGCGACCAGCGGCAGCGCGAACGCGTCGACGGTCTCGACCTGGGTGATGACGTCGAGCGTGCGGCCGGTGTAGAACTGCACGTCGACGTGGCCGAACGGCTCCAGCCGGGCCCCGAAGCGGGACGAGGTGCGCCGCACGCCCTTCGCCACGGCGCGGACCTTGCCGTGCCGCCGGGTCAGCAGGGTGATGATCCGGTCGGCCTCACCCAGCTTGTGCGTGCGCAACACCACCCCGGTGTCGCGGTAGAGGTTCACCACCCCGACATCGTCCCACTTCGGGGTGATGCCGGGGTGGACCGACCCGGGTTCAGCAGTAGCGGCCCGTGCAGGCACTCGCCGCCGCGAGCCCGATGATGAACATGACGATGACGAAGAGGCAGCCGAGACCGCCCAGGATGCTGGAGACCAGGCAGAGCGTCTTGGTGGTGCGCGACGCCTGCTCCGCCATCGCGAAGTTGCCCTGCATCTTGTAGGTGCCGACCTCGTTGGACTTCATGATCGCGAAGATGCCCAGGATGAGGCCACCGAGGAAGAGCGACGCGATCGCCCAGCCCTTGTAGTCCTTGATCTGGTTGATGTCCCCGCCGGGCATGCCGTAGCCGGGGGCGCCGAAGCCACCGGTGGGCGGCTGGCCGTACGGCGCGGGCTGGCCATACGGCGCCGGCTGGCCGTAGGGCGCGGGCATGCCGCCGGACGGCGGGCCGTAGCCGGGCTGCGGCTGCTGCGGCTGCTGGCCGTACGGAGGCTGCTGGCCGTAGGGATTGGTCATCTACTTCTACCCCAACTACTAGTGAACTCCCGCCGTGTCCCTCGGCGGTGGAATGGAAAGCCGTGCGTCAGTGACGCGGCGGCTGGTCGGTCGGCGGCTGCCCGAACTGACCGGGATCGATCTTCTGGGTCTCCCCGGCCCCGTCCGGAGCCTCGGGACGCAGCATCTGGGTGCGCTCGGCCTGCTCGTCGAAGGCGGACCCGCCCTCGGAGTCCGGGCGGAGCATCTGGGTGCGCTCGACCTCGTCGAAGGCGGAGCCGCCCGGCTGCGAGGTGGACGGCTGACCCGGCTGCGGGGGCTGCCCGAACCCGCCGGAGGCCGGCTGCTGTGGGAACCCGCCCGGGGCGGGCTGGCCGAAGCCGCCGGACTGCGGCTGCTGCGGGAAGCCACCGGACGGCGGCTGGCCGGGCTGGCCGAACTGACCGGGCTGCTGTCCCTGCGGCGGGTAGCCACCGGCGAACTGCTGCGCGCCGGGCTGGCCGAACGGGGCCTGACCAGCCGCCGGCGTGGCCTCGCCCAGCACCACGACGGAGCTGACGATCTTGTCCGCGAACGTCTGGCTCTTGTCGTCCCAGAGCGGCCACAGATAGCCGACGTAGCAAGGCAGCGCGTCGGCGATGTGGCAGAGGTCGCGCAGGAAGGCCGTGCCGGCGCCGACCGGCTGACCGGTCTGCTCCGAGACCAGCTTGATCCCGAGGACGCGCTTGCCCAGCGACTGACCGGTGTTGCCCTGCTGGATCCACCGGTTGTAGATGGACCAGCCGAGGCCGACGAGCGCGCCGAGCCCGTACAGCAGGGCGCCGATGGCGCGCGCGCCGGAGACCATGAGCACGACCGCGAGGAGGTAGAGGACCAGCGTCGGGGAGATGTCGATCAGGAAGGCGCCGGCCCGCTGGCCCCAGTTCGCGTAGTTCCGCGGCGGACCGAAGGGGTTGCCCTGCTGGCCGAACGGCGCCGGCTGCCCGAACGGGGCCTGCTGGCCGTAGGGCGCCTGCTGCCCGTACGGCGCCTGCTGCCCGAACGGCGGCGGCGCCTGACCCGGCTGCGGTTGTCCGAACGGCTGCCGGCCGCCGGGCTGCTGCCCGAAGGACTGCTGACCGTAGGGATCGGTCATTGGGTGTCTTCCCCTCGCTGGTCACTTCGCCCGCACGGAGCCTCGTGCGGGACCGGCCCGAATGGACGGCACGGCCCGGTCCGCGGGAGCGTACTCGCTCCGTGACGGCCACGCCTCGCAGGCGTCCACTGTTCGAGTGACCCGCCCACCGGTCCGACGCAGTGGGTGCGCGAACGGTTCCCGTCCGTGCCGGGATCAGACGCGCAAACCGGTGAACGGCGCGAACGGCAGGTTACGGATGACGAACCAGACGACGAACACGATCGAAAACACCAGGGGCGTCCAGCGCCAGTGCAGCCAGCTGTCCATCGCGCGGCCGCGCAGCCGCCCAATGGTCCAGACGACGGTGCTCCACACGAACAGCAGCACGACGACGAACGACACGGCGTTGTAGTGCAGCGCCGCCGGGATGTCGCCGTGCATGAGGCTGTAGGCCATCCGCATGCCGCCGCAGCCCGGGCAGTCGATGCCGAGCAGGGCCTTGGTCGGGCAGACCGGCAGGAAGCCGCCGGGGGTGGTCGGGTCGCCGGCCCAGACGACCGCGCAGCACACGCCGAGCCCCGCCACCAGTGCCAGCGGCGCGCTGAGCGCGCGCAGCTTGGCCTTGGCGCCGTGGGCGGGGAATCCCGTGTAGACGGTCGTCGTGGTCACGCCGACCACCACGCCGCGGCCCCGATCACGACGAAGAGCAGGATGTAGAGCAGCAGGAGGATCCCGGTCGAGATGGCCGACCACATCGCCCACTTGCGGGCGTCTTCGGCGGCCTTCTGCGCCTCGGCGTGGAAGCCCTGGAACCACAGCGAACTCACCTGGCTGGACTTCACGATCGAGACGATGCCCAGTGGCAGGCAGCAGAGCACCGTGCTCAGGATCGCCCAGACCATGTTGTTGTCCGGCGGCGGCCCGTAGTTCGGCGGCGGGTAACCGTAGCCGTAGCCGGGTGGCGGCCCGCCCGGGGGCGGGTACGGCGGCGGGTACTGGTCGGTCACCGGGAATCCTCCTGCTGTTCGGCTACGTCAGTAGGACGTCGTGCTCAAGCTGGACGTGAAGACACCGGCGATCCCGAGGATGACCCACAACGCGATCCACACCACGCCGACGACGGCCGAGATGATCGCCCACTTCTTGGCGGAGTCGGCGGCCTCCTGCGCGGCGGCGGTCTGGCCCTGCGCCCACAAGCCGTTGACCTTCGCCGCCTGCACGATCGACACGATGCCGAACGGGAGGCAGCAGAGGATGGTGGTGAGGATCGCCCACACGAGGTTGTTGCTCGGGGGCGGTCCCGGCTGGTATCCGCCCGGCTGCCCACCGGGGTAGTTCGGCTGCCCGCCGGGCTGGTTCGGCTGGTCGCCGGGGTAGTTGGGCATGCCCTGGCTGTCGGTCATGATCTGTTGTTCCCCTTCGTCGTGCTCCGAGAACGACCACCGGATCCGCTCACCGCCCCGACCGGCGGCGGTGTGGTCGAAGCCGCGACTGTAGGGGGCGAAATCGTCGCCCGCCCCCGGTTTCGTGGCGTCGCGACCGAATCGAGACCCGGAATTCCGCTGATCCTTCCCCGGCGAGGGAAGGCGCAGGTCAGAAGCCGAGCCGACGCAGCTGACGGGGGTCGCGCTGCCACTCCTTGGCCACCTTGATGTGCAGGTCGAGGTAGACCTTCGAGCCGAGCAGCGCCTCGATGCTCTTGCGGGCGGTGGCGCCGACCTCGCGCAGCCGTTCGCCCTTGTGCCCGAGGATGATCCCCTTCTGGCTGGGCCGTTCCACGTACAGGAACGCGTGCACGTCGATGAGGTCGTCACGGCCTTCGCGGGGCAGCATCTCCTCGACGGTGACGGCGATCGAGTGCGGCAGTTCGTCGCGGACGCCTTCCAGCGCCGCCTCGCGGATCAGCTCGGCGACCAGGGTCTGCTCGGGTTCGTCGGTGAGCTCGCCGCCCGGGTAGAGCTGCGGGCCCTCGGGCAGCTTGCCGACGAGCAGGTTCGCGAGCGCGTCCACCTGGAACCCGTCCACCGCGGACACCGGGATCAGCTCGGCGAACTCCATGACCTTCTGCAGCGCCAGGAGCTGCTCGGCGACCTGCTCGGGCTTGACGAGGTCGGTCTTGGTGACGACGCCGATCACCGGGGTCCGTTTGGCGAGCTTCGCCAGCTCGGCGGCGATGAACTTGTCACCGGGCCCGATCTTCTCGTTGGCCGGCACGCAGAAGCCGACGACGTCCACTTCGGACCAGGTGGCGTGCACGATGTCGTTGAGCCGCTCGCCGAGCAGGGTGCGGGGCCGGTGCAGGCCGGGCGTGTCGATGAGGACGAGCTGGGCGTCCTCGCGGTGCACGATGCCGCGGATGGCGTGGCGGGTGGTCTGCGGCTTGCTGGAGGTGATCGCGACCTTGGTGCCGACGAGGGCGTTGGTCAGCGTCGACTTGCCCGCGTTGGGCCGGCCGACGAAGCACGCGAAGCCGGAGCGGTGTTCGGTCATCGGGTCAGCACCTCGAGGACTTCGCCGTCCGGGCCGGCGAGGATGATGGGCGCGTACTTCGCGATGTCGCGGACGGCGTGCACGGACGCCCCCTTGATCAGGCCCTGGTCGGTGACGACGGCGGCGGCTTCGATGCCTTCGGCGCCGCTGGACAGGGCGGCGGCGACCGCGGCCTGGAGTGCGGTCAGCTTGAACGACGGCTGGTCGACCGTGCCGGCGGCGTACGTGCGGCCGTCGGTGTCGCGGACCGCGGCCCCCTCGGGGGCCTGGATGCGGGCGCGCGAGGACCTGGCCAGCGTGACGAGTTTCCGGTCCTCGGCCTCGAGGTCAGGCATGTTCGACGCTCCTGTCGCGTTCGTCGGGGTGGGGCAGGCGCGTGCGGCGCCGGGCGGTCCGGTCGGCCGGGTCCGTCATCGCGTCGGCGTTGGCCGGGTGCACCACCACGGAGGTGATGCGCATGCGGCCGCGCCGGTCCTTGCCCCCTTCGGCGAACAGCCGAAGGCCGGCGACCTCGGCTTCGGCCCCCGGCAGCGGGACCCTACCCAGTCGTTCCGCGAGCAGCCCGCCCACCGTCTCCACGTCGTGGTCTTCGAGGTCGATGCCGAACAGTTCGCCCAGGTCGTCGATGCCCATCCGGGACGACACGCGGACGGCGCCGCCGTCGAGCTCCTCGACCTCGGGGCGCTCGTCGGCGTCGGATTCGTCGGTGATCTCGCCGACGATCTCTTCGAGGACGTCTTCGATGGTGAGCAGGCCCGCGGTGCCGCCGTACTCGTCGACGGCGATCGCGATGTGGTTGTGCGAGCGCTGCATCTCCTTGAGCAGGTCGTGGAGCCGCTTCGAGTCGGGGACGAAACAGGCTTCGTTCATCACGGTGTCGACGACGGTGCTCGGGCCGTCCGGGTCCATGTACCCGGACATCAGGTTCTTGATGTTGACGACGCCGACGATGTCGTCGACGGACTCGTCGATCACCGGCAGCCGCGTGAACCCGGTGCGCAGCGCGAGGGCGAGGGCCTGGCGGACGGTCTTGGTGCGCTCGATCCAGACGATCTCGGTGCGCGGCACCATCACCTCGCGGGCGACGGTGTCGCCGAGCTCGAACACCGAGTGGATCATCTCCCGTTCGGAGTCCTCGACGACGCCGCGTTCCTGGGCGAGGTCGACGAGTTCGCGCAGCTCGACCTCGGAAGTGAACGGGCCTTCGCGGAAGCCCTGACCGGGGGTGATCGCGTTGCCGATGAGGATCAGCAGGCGGGACAGCGGGCCGAGGATCGAGCCGAGGACGCGGACGGGCCCGGCGACGTAACGGCCGATGCGGTAGGGGTGCTGGCGGCCGAGGGTGCGGGGGCCGACGCCGATGAGGACGTAGCTGACGACGACCATGACGACGGCGGCGACGAACACGGCCAGCCCGAGCGGCTCGAGCCGGGTGCCGACGAACACGGTGACCAGCACGGTCGCGGTGAGCTCGCAGCCGAGGCGGAGCAGGAGCAGCAGGTTGATGTGGCGACGGCGTTCGGCGACGACGGCGGCGAGGTGGCCGGCGCCGGGCAGCCCGAGCCGGGCGAGGCCTTCGGCCCGGGCCTGCGAGACGGAGCTGATGGCGGCGTCGGCCGCCGCGAAGACGCCGGCCAGGAGGACGAGCGCGATCGCGAAGAGGAGCTGGACCATGGCTGGCGCCTAGGGCGTTTCCCCGGCGGGTGGTTCGGCGGCGGGCGCGGCGGGCGTGGCGCTCGCGTCGAGCCCGGCGATGCCGAGGACGCGGTCGTCGGTGCTGCGCTGGGCGTCCCGCTTCTCCAGGGCGGCGACGGCGTCCTGGTATTCGCCGAGGATGCGCTTCTGGAGGGCGAACATCTCGCGTTCCTCGGCGGGTTCGGCGTGGTCGTAGCCGAGGAGGTGGAGCACGCCGTGCACGGTGAGCAGGTGCAGCTCGTCGATCAGGCCGTGGCCCGCGGTCTTGGCCTGGTCCTTGGCGAACGCCGGGCAGAGCACGATGTCCCCGAGCAGCGCGGGTGACGCGTCGGGCGCGTCCGGGCGGCGGGAGGAGTCGAGCTCGTCCATGGGGAAGGCCATGACGTCGGTGGGCCCCGGAAGGTCCATCCAGCGCTCGTGAAGGTCTTCCATCACCTCGAGGGTGACGAGGAGGATGGACAGCTCGGCGAGCGGGCTGACCTCCATCTTGTCGAGGGCGTAGCGGGCGGCCGAGACGATGGACGTCTCGTCGACGATGACGCCGGACTCGTTGGCGATCTCGATGCTCAACGCCTGCTGCCCTTCCAGCCGTTGCCCTGGTCCTGGGCGTCCTGCACGGCTTGCCATTTTTCGTAGGCGTCGACGATGCTCGCGACGAGCCGGTGCCGGACGACGTCCTGGCTGGTGAGTTCGGCGAAGTGGAGGTCTTCGACGCCGGTGAGGATGTCGCGCACGACGCGGAGGCCGCTGCGCTGCCCGCTGGGCAGGTCGACCTGGGTGATGTCGCCGGTGACGACGATCTTGGAGCCGAAGCCGAGGCGGGTGAGGAACATCTTCATCTGCTCGGGCGTGGTGTTCTGGGCCTCGTCGAGGATGATGAAGGCATCATTAAGCGTTCTTCCACGCATGTATGCGAGGGGTGCGATCTCGATGGTGCCGGCCTGCATGAGCCGCGGAATCGACTCGGGCTCGACCATGTCGTGCAGCGCGTCGTAGAGGGGCCGCAGGTAGGGGTCGATCTTCTCGTTGAGCGTGCCCGGCAGGTAGCCGAGGCGCTCGCCGGCCTCGACGGCGGGGCGGGTCAGCACGATGCGGGTGACCTGCTTGGCCTGCAGCGCCTGGACGGCTTTCGCCATGGCGAGGTAGGTCTTGCCGGTGCCGGCGGGGCCGATGCCGAAGACGACGGTGTGCTTGTCGATGGCGTCGACGTAGCGCTTCTGGTTGAGCGTCTTGGGCCGGATGGTCTTGCCGCGGCGGGAGACGATGTTGAGGCTGAGCACCTCGGCCGGTGAGGCGTCGCCGGTGGAGAGCATGCCGACGGCGCGGCGGACGGTGTCGGGCCCGACCTGCTGGCCGCCGGTGGCGAGCTGCACGAGCTCGGCGAAGACACGTTCGGCGAACGCGACGTCGGCGGGGGTGCCGGTCAGGGTGACCTCGTTGCCGCGCACGTGCACGTCGGCGGCGAGGAGTTCCTCGGCGACACGCAGGTTCTCGTCGCGGGAGCCGAGCAGGCTGAGGGCGGCGGCGTCGGGGATGGGGAACCGGGACTGGGCCGCCTGCGCACCGGCGGTGTCCTCGGTCTTCTGGACGTCTCCAGGGACGTCAGGTCGGGCGGCTCCACCCGGTACGGTTCCGGCCACGTGGCCTCGGCCCTGCTTTCTGCATGAGGGACAGCGGACCCCACCGATGCTACTGGCACCGGCCGACCGGACGCAGGCAGGTTTCCCCAGTCACCCCTCGTGCGCCCCGAAGAACCCCAACGGCTCCCCACCCAGCACATGGGCATGAACATGAAAGACGGTCTGCCCGGCATCGGCATCGGTGTTGAAGACCACCCGATACCCACTCTCGAGGATGCCCTCGAGCTCAGCAACCCGACGAGCAGTAGCAACAACATCACTGAGCAACTGCGGATCCCCAGCAGCAAGCTCGGCAAGGTTCCGATACCGCTGCCGAGGCACAACAAGCACGTGAACCCGAGCCTGGGGCCGAATATCCCGGAAGGCAAAGGTGGTCTCATCCTGAAAAACAACGTCAGCAGGGACCTCCCCCCGAATAACCCGTTCAAAGAGATCCTCACTCATACCCAAACCCTAACGACCCCCAACGCCACCACGCGAACCCACACGCCACCCAACACGAAGCGAGAAGGCCGAAGACCGCCGAGCAAGGCAAGACGCCTTTTGAACAGGCACCGAGCAAAAGTCGCGGGGGGTCCGGGGGCTTGCCCCCGGCTGGGGGTCTGGGGGTTTGACCCCCAGAAAACACAACGAACGCAAAGCAGCATCCGACGAAGCGAAGCGAAGGAGGGAGCTGCGCGGCGGAAGATGCCGCGCCGCGGCGGATCCTGGGGGTCGATCCGCCGGGGCGCGGCGCCGCCGGACCGAGGGGGGAGGTGCCCGGCGGAGTCTGTGTCTTCCCAGTGGCGCACCGAAACAGTGTGTGGTGCGTTAGTTGACGAGAGTAACGGGTCGGAGCGTGATCGCGCCATAACTGGGCGCAAAATCTGGTCGTTTTTTTGGTTGTGAACTTTTCACTGCCACCGGGTGGTAAGGGCGCCGATGGCGCCGAGGGCGACGGCGGCGGCGGTGGAGGTGCGGAGGACGGTGGTGCCGAGGCGGACGGCCTGGGCACCGGCTTCGCAGAGGGTGCGAAGTTCTTCGTCGGTGATGCCGCCTTCGGGGCCGACGACCAGGAGGATGTCGCCGGTGTCGGGGAGGGTGAGGTCGGTGAGGCGGTCGGGGACGTCGGATTCGAGGACGATCGTCAGGGACATCGTCGTGGCGAGGCCGGCGAGTTCGGTGGTGGTGGCGGGTTCGGTGATGTCGGGGACGTGGGCGCGGCGGGCTTGTTTGGCGGCGGCGCGGGCGGTGGTGCGCCAGCGGGCGAGGGCTTTGTCGCCGCGGGGGCCGTCTTCCCACTTGGTGACGCTGCGGGCGGCGCGCCAGGGGACGATGGCGTCGACGCCGGCTTCGGTGGCGAGTTCGACGGCGAGTTCGCCGCGGTCGCCCTTGGCGAGGGCCTGCGCGAGGTGGATCCGCAGGGCCGGCGGTTCCTCGGTCCAGCTCTCCTCGACCGTCAGGGTCAGGGCCGCGTCCCGGCCGGGCTGGACGGCGTCGACGACGCAGCGGGCCATCGCGCCGGCGCCGTCGGAGAGGACGAGCCGCTCCCCCGCGCGCAGGCGGCGGACGGTGGCCGCGTGCCGGGCTTCCTCGCCGTCGAGGACGGCGTGCCCGCTGGTGGGTACCGAAGCGGCGAGGAAGACCGGCAGGGTGGTGTCGGGCACGGGTCAGCGGTGGTTCTTGGCGCGGAGCTTGGAGAACAGGCCGCCGTGCTTGGTGCCGTTGTTCGCGAGCGTGGGGACCTCTTCGCCGCGCTGCTGCGCGAGCTCGACGAGGAGTTCGCGCTGGGCGTCGTCGAGCTTGGTGGGGACGACGACGTCGATGTGGACGTGGAGGTCGCCACGGCCGTCGACGCGGCCGGAGGACCGCAGCCGGGGCATGCCCTTGCCGGTGAGGACGAGCTCGGCGTTGGGCTGGGTGCCGGGTTCGACGTCGAGTTCGTAGTCGCCGTCGACGAGGGTGGCGATCGGCACGGTGGCGCCGAGGGCGGCGGTGGTCATCGGGATGCGGAAGTTGCAGTGCAGGTCGTGGCCCTGCCGGACGAAGACCTCGTGCGGGGTCTCGTCGATCTCGACGTAGAGGTCGCCGGCCGGGCCGCCGCCGGGGCCGACCTCGCCCTGGCCGGAGAGCCGGATGCGCATGCCGTCGCCGACGCCCGGCGGGATCTTCGCGGTGACGTTGCGGCGGGCGCGGATGCGGCCGTCGCCGCCGCACTGGCGGCAGGGGTCGGGGATGACCTCGCCGAAGCCGCGGCAGACCGGGCAGGGCCGCGCGGTGACGACCTGGCCGAGGAAGGACCGCTGGACGGACTGGACCTCGCCGGCGCCGCCGCACGTGTCGCAGGTCTTGACGCCGGTGCCTTCGGTGGTGCCGGCGCCGCGGCAGAGGTCGCACACGATGGCGGTGTCGACGGCGATCTCCTTGTCGACACCGGTGGCGCACTCTTCGAGGCTGAGGCCGAGCCGGATGAGGGCGTCGGAGCCGGGCTGGACGCGGCTGCGGGGCCCACGCCCGCGGCCGCCGCCCCCGCCGGCGGCGCCGAAGAAGGCGTCCATGATGTCGCCGAGGCCGCCGAATCCGGCGAACGGGTCGCCGCCGCCCCCGCCGCGCGCGCCGTTGTCCATCGGGTCGCCGCCGAGGTCGACGATCTTGCGCTTCTGCGGGTCGGACAGCACCTCGTAGGCGGTCGTGACCTCGCCGAACTTGTGCTGGGCGTCTTCCGACGGGTTGACGTCGGGGTGCAGCTCCCTGGCCAGCTTCCGGTACGCGCGCTTGATGTCCTGATCGCTCGCGTTCTTCGCCACCCCGAGGATGCCGTAGTAGTCCCTCGCCACCGTCTCTCGCTTCTCCTTCTGCTCTGCCCGGCTCAGCGGCCGGCCAGGATCTGCCCCACGTAGTTGGCGACCGCCCGCACCGCGGCGATCGTGCCGGGGTAGTCCATCCGGGTCGGGCCGACCACCCCCATGCCGCCGAGCACCACGTCGTCGCGGCCGTAGCCGATCGAGACGACCGAGGTGCTGCGCATCTGCTCGTCCTCATTTTCCTCACCGATGCGGACCGTGATCGCACCGGGGTTGCGTGCGGCGGCCAGCAGCTTGAGGACGACGACCTGTTCCTCGAGCGCTTCGAGGACCTGGCGCAGCGAACCCGGGAAGTCGGCGACGTTGCGCGTGAGGTTGGCGGTGCCGCCGAGCACCAGGCGTTCTTCGGGGTGTTCGGCCAGCGATTCGACCAGCACCGTGGAGACGCGGATGAGCACGTCACGCAGGTCGCCGGGCGATTTGTCCGGTAGTTCGGCGACGTGCGCCGCGGCGTCGTTGAGCCGGCGCCCCGCCATCGCCCCGTTGAGCACGCTGCGGAGCCGGGCGACGTCTTCTTCGGTGACGACGTCGCCGAGGTCGACCGTACGCTGGTCGACACGCCCGGAGTCGGTGATCAGCACCAGCATGAGCCGCGCCGGGGTGAGCGGCACCACTTCGAGGTGGCGCACCTTGGCGTTGGTCAGCATCGGGTACTGGACGACGGCGACCTGGCGGGTCAGCTGCGCAAGCAGCCGGACCGAGCGGCGGAGGACGTCGTCGAGGTCGGTGCCGCTGTCGAGGAACGTGGTGATGGCGCGCCGCTCGGCCGCCGACAGCGGCTTGATCTCGGAGAGCCGGTCGACGAAGAGGCGGTAGCCCTTGTCCGTCGGCACGCGGCCGGCGCTGGTGTGCGGCTGAGTGATGTAGCCCTCTTCCTCGAGCGCGGCCATGTCGTTGCGCACGGTGGCGCTCGACACACCCAGGTTGTGCCGTTCGACGATCGCCTTGGACCCGACCGGTTCCTGGTTGGACACGTAGTCGGCCACGATCGCGCGCAGCACTTCGAAGCGGCGCTCATCCGCGTTGGCCACCGGTTCCTCACCTACCTCGCTCGCTGCTGACCCCGAGTTTACGGAAGCCTGAGCCGGTGGTGCTCAACCCGGGCCGGGCACGCCGCGCTCGGCACCCTCGCGAGCGACGTCCTCCCGGACTAGAAGGCCGTGAATGTCGCATTGAGGGACTTGAAGTCCCTCAATGCGACAAGCTCTACCTGAGCAGACAGGGTGTCGAGTACCACGTC
>NZ_JBFBBN010000003.1:0-118430 GCF_040682715.1 Amycolatopsis sp. NPDC051128
GTCGAGCCAGAGCGCGCCGCCGTCGTAGAACTTGTCCAGCTTCCCGGTCAGCGTCACCTTCGCCTGCTTGGCGTCGGTGACCAGCTCGGCCGCGATCACGCGGGGTTCGCCCTCGACGTCGGAGGCGCCCATGGACAGCTGGCCGGTGCCGGTGACGACGGCCTCGACCGAGACCTCGGTCACGGTCGTCCACCGCTGCCAGTAACTGGCCGGGAACCGGCCGAAGTAGGTGTTGCCCGACACCTTCGAAGCGGGCTCGACCGTGATCGCCGCACGTTCCCGCACGGCCGAACCCCACTCCAGCTCGGCGTAGAGGTCCTTGCTGACGATCGGCGCCGGACCAGCGTAAAGCCCGCGCTGTGCGGTGAGGTCGGTCATCTTCAAGCTCCGCTTCCGTTGCCCCGGACGAGATACAGCTGCTGGGTGCCGGCCCACGGCGACGTCAGCGTCCACCTGCCCAGCGCACCGGGCGGCGGATCGCCGCGCACCAGGGCGTAGTCGGTGACGATCGGCCGGTCGCCGAAGTCGAAGAACCGGAAGTTGACGTCGACCAGCGCCCGGCCGAGCGCGCCGAGGTGGGCCTCGCGCTCGGTGATGGCCGGCCCGACGGCGCCGCGGTCGTCGAACAGGTCGACGATCGCGCAGCCGCAGCTGTAGGCCAGCACACCGATCTCACCGCCGCTGCGCACGGTGCCGCCGCCGACCAGCCGGCCCAGCTCCGGTCCGATCCGCTCGTAGTCCGCGGTCGCGTCGTGGTTGGACATCAGCGGCGCGAACCGCCGCGGCAGGCCACCGGCCGCGTAGGCGCCGACGCCGGCCACCAGGACGCCCGCGACCGCGACGGCGGCCGCCACTCGGGCCGGCACGCGCACCGCGGCCGCCGCGACGGCGGCGAGGAACAGCGTCGCCGCGACCAGGCTCGGCCCGTAGTACCAGTGGTACGGCGGGACGTGCAGCCGCGTGTAGGCGAGGTAGTGGGCGATTCCCGCGGGCACCAGTGGGGCGAACGGCCGCACCCGGGCCCACAGCGGACCTCTCCGGGCCGCGTCCGCCACGCAGAGCGCGAAGGCGACAAGGGCGAGCGCGGCCGGGAGGAACGACGCGACCGTCGCCCACGGGAAGACGTCCGCGTAGAGCGCGGGGCCGTTGCCGAAATCCCATGGCCCCCAGGACTTCTGCAGCGTCTTGATGATCACCGTGTCCGGCACCGCCGACCCGAGCACCACCCAGCTGAAGGAGAACCAGGGGAGCGCGACCGCCACGGCTGCGAGCACCGACTGCCACGCCTTCTCCCAGAACCGCCGCCGCAGCGCGAAGAGCACCAGCGCGACCACGACCAGATCGAGGCGGACGAGGGCGAGCAGCCCGGTCAGGACGCCGACGGCGACCGGCCGCCGTTCCCCCGCGAAGACCAGGAGCCAGGCGATGCCGGCCGCGCCGAGCTCGACCTCGAGCCCGATCGACGACAGCAGCAGGGGGTTCACCGTCAACAGGGCGACGGCGGCCGGCGCTAACCAGGACGGTAGCCCCGCCCGGTAGCCGGCCCGGCGCAGCGCGAGGACGAGCGCGACCTGGCACAGCACGAACAGCGCGCCGGCCGCGAGCACCGCGTCGCGCAGGACCAGGGTCAGGGTGGCGAGGAGCAGGACGTTCAGCGGCGACGTCGCGGTGTTCGACGTCTCCGCCGAGATCAGTCCCCAATGCCCGTGGAAGGCGAGGTTGCGCGCGTAGGCCAGCGTGATGAACGTGTCGTCGACGAGGTGCGGGCGCACCACCGCGAAGACGAGGGCGGACACCACGGCCACGGCGCCGGGAAGCACCCAGCGGCGCGGCCGGGACTCCGGGGCCGCGATCGCCCGTGCCGTTTGGTCCTGCCGCTGCGCCACGGTCACGGTTCGCGGGTGAGGATGAAGTGGCCGACGCCCTTCGCCGCCGACTGCACTTGCCAGCTGTCCGGCCCGGTGGCCGGACCCGAGGCGTACTGCAGCCGGTAGTC
This sequence comes from Amycolatopsis sp. NPDC051128, assembly GCF_040682715.1. Lineage (NCBI taxonomy): Bacteria > Bacillati > Actinomycetota > Actinomycetes > Pseudonocardiales > Pseudonocardiaceae > Amycolatopsis > Amycolatopsis sp. NPDC051128. Next base: position 1,997 of record NZ_JBFBBN010000003.1, read on the forward strand.
CGGTTTGCGCGGGGTGATCGAGCGATCCAGCCAGTGGTAGTTCACCCGCAGCGCGAGGCTCATCAGCGGGTTCGCCGTCGCGATCCGCTGCTCGATCAGCTCCTTGGCGTGGCCGCGGTCGGAGAACTCGTCGATGATGGCGCACTCGCAGTAGTACGCGAGGGTGCCGATCTCCCCGGGACTGGCCACGCTCGCGCCGTCGAGCCGCGCGCCCAGCGCCGTGCCGACGCGCGCGTAGTCCTGCGCGCTGGCCCAGTTCCCGAAGATGACCGGCGACTTCCACGGCAGACCCTGCGCGGCGTCGACGGCCGCCGCGCCGAGAACCAGCACCCCGGTCAGCCCGAGCGCCAGCAGCGGGGGACCGGTGCGCAGCGCCGGCCGTTCGCGTGCTTGGCTGAACCAGACACCGAAGGCCGCGACGGCGAACGTGCCCACCGCGGTCGTCGGAGCCACGTAGTACCAGTGGAACGGGCCGACGCCGATGAACGAATAGGCGACGAAGTAGAGGATCCCGCCGGCGCCGAGCGCCGCGACCGGGCCGAGCGCGGGGAACTCCGGCCAGCGCACGGAGAACCGCGCCGCGGCCCACCCGGCGAGCGCGACTGCGCCGAGCAGTGCTGGGACGAACGTCACCAGCACGGTGACCGGCCAGCCGAGGTAGTACATCACCGGCCCGGTGCTGTAGGTCCACGGCGCGAACAGCCCCACCTGCGTCTGCTTGATCGCCAGCGTGTCGGGCACGAACGAGCCGAAGGCGACCCAGCTCACGACGAACCACGGCGCGGCGGTCAGCACCGCGAAGCCGGCCGCGGGCAGCAGCCGCCGCCGGATCGCGGGCGCGCTGAGCGCGATCACCAGCACGAACACGACGAGGTCCAGCCGGGTGAGGACGGTGAGCCCCGCGGTGACGCCGAACAGGATCGGCCGTCCTTCGAGCGCGAAGACCGTCAGCACCAGCAGGACGGCGGGGATCAACAGGACTTCGAGACCGATGGCGGACAGTACGAACGGGTTGACCAGGACCAGTGCGACACCGAGCACCCCGGCCGCGGGCGGTAGCGCCAGCGTCCGCCCGAGGCGCTGCCATGCCCAGCCGAGCGCGCCGCCGCACAGGACCGTCAGGATCCCGAGCGCCACGACGGGGTGCGGGTCGCCGGCCACCCGGGTCACCAGCGTCAGCGCGGCGAGGAGCACGATGTTCAGCGGTGACGTCGCGGAGTTCGCCGGCGAGCCGGGAATGATGCCCCACTCGCCGTGCACGGCCAGGTTCTTCGCGTAGGCGAGCGTGATGTAGCCGTCGTCGGTGAGACTGCCCCGCACCACCAGGAAAAGTGCGGCGCTCAGCACCACGCCGAAGACGGGCAGCCACCGCCCTCGCGCATTCACCTGCTCCGCGTTCCTTTCCGGAAGCACCTGTTCACCCTGTGGAAACGCCACCGGCGCCGGATCCGTCATCTGCCCGATCGACATGTCCCGGGGACCGTAGTGACGATTCATTACAGCGGTGCTACGTCTCGGTTATGTCCGCCGGCCCTGTGGAACATCACCCGATGGTAGAACGGCCGGGGTGATCCCACAGTGTGACCGAGCTCCACTGTGGACGTCTTCGGCCGGGGGTTCGCAACGCACCCGTCCGGCCAGCCGGGTGACTTGGCGACCCACTCCTGAATTCGGTCTGGGCTCCGCGGTGTATAACGGCCTATGCAGTAGGTCGACGGTGCCACCTAGTCACCGGGCCGCCGGCATCGCGTACCTTCGCTGGACAGCGCGCGCGTCGCATGGTGATACTTCGTGGCGTGCCCGCAGCTTTGAACAGAGGTGCTTACGCGGAGCTGACGACCTCATTGGTGCCGGCTCGGGACGCGTTCGCCTACTGGCGGGAGATGATCTGCGCGACGTTCGTGCGGCTGGTCGCCGAGCCGGTGGCCGACGCCGGGTTCACCGGGCGAATTGAGCACGTCGCGGTCGGTGACCTCGAACTGTCGACGGTGGTGGCGGGCAGCCAGCACGTGCGGCGCACTAGCTCGCTCATCGCAGACAGTGACGAGGAGTACCTCCTGGCGAGCATCCAGGTGCGGGGCCGGGGCCGGGTCGAGCAGGACGGCCGGACGGCGTTGCTCTCGCCGGGGGACCTGGCGTTCTACGACAGCACGCGGCCCTACACGCTGCATTTCGACGACCCGTTCCACCAGCTGGTGGTGCAGGTGCCGAAGCGTGAGCTGCTGGTGCGGGACACCAGGCAGCTGACCGCGCGGACGTGCGGGCGCGGTAGTCCGGGTGCGGTGGTGTCGACCTTCTTCACGTCGTTGGCCGAGACGGCGAAGACGACCCCGGAACACACCTCGCTGCTGCTGCCACACGCGCTGGGCCTGCTGTCGGCGACGGCGTCGTTCGCCGGAAATGCCCGGCCGGGTCCGGATGCTGTGGAGGAGATGGCGCGGGCGCGCGTGCTGGCGTTCCTGCGCCGCCATCTGGCCGATCCCCGGCTGGACGCGGACGCCGTCGCCCAGGGTTGCCACGTCTCGCGTCGCACCCTGTACCGGATCGTGGGTGCGGAGGGCGTCGCCGCGCCGTTGCGCCGGATGCGGATCGACCACGCCCAGGCGATCCTTCTCGCCGAGCCGGAGCGGACGATCGGGTCGGTCGCGTCGGCGTGCGGGTTCGACAGCGAGTCCGGGTTCCACCGGGCGTTCCGCACGGTCACCGGCCGGTCGCCGGGTGAGTACCGGCGGAGTGGCACGCCGGGTCGGTGACCGCGGCACGATCGGTCAGCCGGGCACGGCGCTGCGGACGCATCGTGAGAGGCCATCAGCACTTTCACGAAGGAGCCCGGCGATGCAGGAAACCGTTCGTGTGGCGGCCGTCCAGGCCGAGTCCGCCTGGCTGGATCTGGCCGCGGGCATCGAAAAGGTGGTCGGCCTGATCGGTGAGGCGGCGGCAGGCGGCGCGCGTCTGGTGGCGTTTCCCGAGACCTTCCTGCCGGGGTACCCGTGGTGGATCTGGCTGGATTCCCCGGCGGCGGGCATGGCGTTCGTCCCGCGCTATGCGGCGAATTCGATGACCCGGGACGGCGCGGAAATGGACCGCATCCGCCGTGCCGCGGCCGAGCACCGGATTCACGTCGTGGTCGGTTTCAGCGAACGGTCCGGCGGCAGCTTGTACATGGCGCAGGCATTCATCGCCGACACGGGTGAGCTGATCTCGGTGCGCCGCAAGCTCAAGCCGACCCACGTGGAGCGTTCGGTGTTCGGCGAGGGCGACGGAAGTGATCTGCAGGTTCACGAAACCGCGCTCGGCAGGCTCGGCGCGTTGAACTGCTGGGAACATCTGCAGCCGTTGACGAAGTACGCGATGTACAGCCAGGGAGAGGAAATCCACGTCGCCGCGTGGCCCAGCTTCTCCGTCTACCGTGGTGCCGCACAGGCCCTGGGGCCCGAGGTCAACACCGCGGCCAGCCTGATGTACGCGGTGGAGGGGCAGACGTTCGTCGTCGCTCCCTGCGCCGTGATCGGGCAGGCCGGGATCGAGCAGTTCTGCGACACCGACCTGAAGCGGCAGCTGCTGCAGCCCGGCGGCGGGTTCGCCCGGATCTACGGCCCCGAAGGTTCGCCTCTGGCCGAACCGCTGCCCGAGACCGAGGAAGGCATCCTCTACGCCGACCTGCACCGCGACCTGATCGCGATCGCCAAGTCCGCGGCGGACCCCGTTGGGCACTACTCGCGTCCGGACGTGCTGCGGCTGCTCGTCAACCGCAACCCCGCCCCGGCGGTGGTGGAGGCTCCTGCGGAGGAGCAGCCCGCCGCCGTCGAGTTCGCGCCGATCGCCTGAGTGGAGGGGAGACCATGGAATCCGCGATTCCCGCGCACCTGGTGACGGAACGGACCGAACCGGTCGCGCATCCACCCGGCTGGCAGCCACCCTATCCGTCCTTTGTGGCCCGGTTCGCGCCGTCGGTGACGCAGGTGGCGATGGCGTACTTCGGCGTGCAGTACCGCGCGGGCAGCGAACCGCCGATCGTCCGGACCGCACTGGCCGGCATCGACGCGGCGTGCGCGGACGGTCCGGGCCACGTCGACCGGGCGCGGTACGTCGACGAAGCCGGCTACGAAACGATCGTGCGCATCGCTTACTGGGACGACGTCAGCGAGCACGAGCGCTGGTTCGCCACGGCTCGGGAGTTGTGGCTGTCCGACCGGCACTCGTGCGACGAAGCCGGGTTCTTCGTGGAAGTGTTGCGTCCCTCGACATCGCGGTTCGAGACGTTGTTCTCCAACGACCGGATCGAAGGCGTCGCCCACCTCGCCGGCACGCTCAGCGGCGAGGTGCGGGAGCACGCGTACTGGGGCGGCGCCCGCGACCGGATCCCGCTCGCCCAGCGGGATGCGCTCGAGCCCGCCGCCCCGCCGGTCGTCGTCGACGACGGGGTACGGCGGGTGGTGCGAGGACAGCACAACCTGTGCCTGATCCGCTCGGGCCAGGACTGGACCGACACCGACGGCGACGAGCGGCGCATGTACCTGGAGGAGGTCGAACCCGTCCTGCGCGCAGGCATGGACTTCCTGCGCGAGGACGGGAACGCCGTCGGCTGCTACGCCAACCGCTACCTTCGGCTGGTCGACGAAGACGGCAACACCTTGGACAAGAGCTTCGGCATGAGCTGGTGGCGCAGCCTCGCCGACCTCGACCGGTGGGCCAAGGACCATCCCACCCACAAGGCCATCTTCGGTCAGGCCATGAAGTACCTGTCCACGCTCGGCCCCGCCGCGCGCCTGCGGCTGTACCACGAGGTCACCGTGGCGGCCGCCGACGAGCAGTACTTCGAGTACCTCGGCTGCCACCCCGGTACCGGCATGCTCCGCGCCGCGGCGCTCGACCAGGCCGGCGCCCGGTGACCCGAAGTCCGGCGCGCGCCGGCTACCGGCCACCGTAGGCTGCGTTCACGGGCGAGCTGCCGGCGGTGACCGAGCGGCTGGTCGTGCGCCGGTTCACCGCCGCGGACGCGACCGCGTTCGCCGCCTACCACCCGGGCAGGTCAAACAGCTACTGACCGTGGACTATCCCGACGCCGAGACCTGGGCTGATTTCCGCCATCGCGATCGCCTCCGGCGGTCTGCTGAGTCTTGCCGGGGCCACAAGAGTCTTCATCGTTCGAGGGTCCGGTCCGGTGACCTGCGGGAAGTCTCAATCGCTCACGGGCGGGAGAGTCAACTTGGGTTGACGGCTGGCCGGGCCTGGGACGCAGCAGGGGAGTGTCCAGGATCCGCCTGGTAGCGGTGCCGGCGCGGCCAAGTGAGGCGAGCACGGACCGCTCGTTGTGCTGGGAGCTTACGGACGTTGCCTGGCGTGATGATGACCGCGGAACCGGATCACCGTCAGACGATAGTGGTCTCCCGTTAACTGTATAACGCCCTATGCAGTGGTGGGTGAGGTGCACCAGAATCGCCACCAGCTCGAAGAATCCCAGTGATCCATCTGTCTATTATGGACGACACGTCGACCGAGGATCACGCAAAATGCGCCAGAGCCCTTCGACCTGGCAGGCGACACACCCAGCACCACCCGTGGCCGGCCGCCGTCCGGCAGAGCGATGCGGGCAACGCGGACGCCTGGTTCGACTTCGGGTTGCGGCACCTGCTCGACGGCCTCCTGAACCGCCGGTGTGGCCGGTCTGAACCTCGGGCACCGGAGTCGGGTCACTCGGTGCTTCGTGGCCGAGTCATCGCGGCGCGTGCTCGTACGCGAAGATCGGTCCAGGCACCGATGAACCCGTCGAGGCTGACGGTCACGCCTCTACCGGTCAAGGGGGCGAACTCGGCCGGCGCGGTGCGGCCGGGGTGGAACCGGACCGTCACGATGTCGCCGGTTCGGCGCAGCGCGAGGCGGAGTTCCGTGCCCTGAGCGGCGAAGTACAGGTCCGCTTCCCCGCCGTCGACGGCCAGCGCGGTGAACACCGTGTCCAGGTGCTGGTAGGGGTAGGGAAGGTCGTCCAGGTCGAGCCGGATCGCGAGGTCGCCGAAGTGGAGTGTCAGCGGGCCTTCGTACTCGGCCACGAACCGGAACAACGCGCGCATTTCCTCGCTCCACAGCGCGACGTCGTCTTCGTGGTACGCGCGTGGGGTCCCGCGCGGCTCCCAGTCGGCGGTGATCGAGAAGGGCACCATCGAGGTCACAGTATCGGGAAGCTGGACTCGATCGACCCGTCGGCCAAGCGCACCACCCTGACGCGTTGCACGTCGCTGACGACGCTGCCGTCCGGCTGGAAAACCCGGCCCACCGCGCGGAACATGTCGACGTCGTGGGCGCCGGGGGTCGCCGGCGCGCGTCGCTCTGCCTCGACGATCAGGGCGTTGTCGTAAAACTGGCCGTCAGGCACCCGGCGGCCGCTCTTGCGCACGCTCATCGCCCGGTTCCGGAAGTCGTTGCTGTCGAGGTGGGCGCCGTGCTCGCGGTAGGAGTGTCCGTAGGAGGGCGACGCCGGATCGCCCCACCGGCCCGGGAAACCGTGCCCCGGAACGTCTGTCAGCGGAGCGAGCACCTTGGGCACCGAAGACCGGTCAACCGCCGATTCGCGGAGCAGCTTGCGCAGATGGGCTGCGGTGCTCGCTCCGGACACCCGCGAGATCGCGGTATCGAGGTCGGCCCGCCCGGCGTGGAAGTGTTCCTTCAAGAGCAGCTCGTCGGTGGCGTTGAGATTGCGCAGCCGTGCGAGCAGGCTCTGGATGGTTTGCACCTGCGCCGTCGTGGCCGTCGTCGGGATGCACGGACTCGCGCACCGGGTCAGGACGTCGCGCACCCGCGGATCCATCTCCCGGAACTGGCGGCGCAGGTCGGGGCGCTCCCGGAGCAGCGCCTGCGTCTCTTCGTTGAGGGACTGCTCCCAGGGGCTCAGCGTCGCCTCCAGCGGCGCCCGCTCGGCCTTGGGGGCTTCGCGCATCGCTTGCCGCATGGCCTGTTCCTCGCTCAGTGCGGGGTTGGCGGCACGGATCCGCTCCGAGCGGGCTCGCAGTGCGCGGACGCCTCTCGCCACGCCCATCGTGGCCAGCTGAAGGAGGATCTGAGACCCACCCGCGGCGAGCACCCTGGCCATCCGGCCGGCCGCGTGCTGCATCGCGACGGCGGTGCGCGCGGCCAGCACATCGCGGAACGCGTCGCCCAGCTCGACGAGCTGGCTCAGTACGTCTGCGCCGAGCTTCACCATGAGGTAGACGTCGACCGCGACATCGACGAACGGGATCATCTGCAGCACGACGATGACGGCGAGTTCCTTGAGGATCTCCGGTCCGTTCGCGATCAGCCCGTCCAGGACCTCGCCCATCGCCCCGCCCGCGTACCCGGCGGCCAGCAACCAGCGGAACGCCATCGCGACCCGCTCGCCGTCGCCCGCCCCGCCGATCCGCGCGTCCGTGGCGGCCAACGCCGTGTCGAACAGGTCCGAACCCTGCGACCAGCCACTGAGAATGCCCAGCAGCGCCGACAACCCGCCGCCCATGCCGGCGAGCAGTGCGGCGTCGGCCAGCCCCAGCGACTCGGTCTGGATGGCCTGCAGCTCGGCCTCCGACATGGCGAGCCGCTCGGCGGACCGCGTCGGCAGGTCACGCAGGATCCGCTGCTTGTTCTGGACGAAGTCCTGGTAATCGTGGAATTTCGGGACGTACGTGCCGTCGGCGACCGCTTCGGCCACCTGGTTCACAATGCCTTCCCACGTGAGGGCGAAGTTCCCGTAGAACCGCAGCTGGGCCCAGCGGGCCGTGGCACGGGCGAAGTCACCGACAGCCTCGCCCGCGGGCAGCTGGGCGTGCGCGAGGCGCAGCCCGAAACGGCTCAGCCCGGCCAGCTCCGCCAGGGGAACCGGGAGTCCCTTGTCCACCAGCCGTGGCGGCAGCTCGTTCGCCTGGGTGGTGAGTGCCGCGAGCTTCGGCTGCAGCTCGGCGAGGGCGGCTGCCGGATCGATGCCGAGGGTGAGCGCGGCGTGGACCCGGCCAGACCAGGTGAGCGGAAAACCCTTCGGCGTCGTCGCCATGGCCAGCTCGGCGCCGGCCGGCCCCAACGCGGTGAGCGTGTCCATTTCGGTTCTGGCCAGCTGACGCGCCCGGTCGATGAACTCGTCGACCTGCGCCGGCGTCTCGAACCTCGGATGCGCCCGAAAGCGCAGCAACAGCGACGCGCGATTGGCGTTGGCCCGCAAGCCGAGGTCGCCGTCCTGCTCGGCGTCCCTCGTCACGGCCTCGATCTCGCGCTCGAGCTTCGCGACCAGCGAAGGATCGCCTTCCGACGCTTCGCCGTCGCGCTGGACCTCCGGTACGCGCTGCGCGGACAGCTCGTCTTCGTTCTTCTCCGCGCACGCCGAGCAGTCGGTACACCCCGGCCCACACGCACGCTGCAGGTCGGCCGGCGGCCCGCCGATCATCCGCGACACGACCGCGTTCCCCACGGACCGCTGCAGCCCGACGACGGCGGCCGAACCGAGAGCGAGCGGCTGCGAGGACAGGAAGGTGTGCTGCGACCGGGCCCGGCGTTCACCCGGGCCCGGCTTGGAGGCACCCCTCAGCGCGGAGGAGTGCTGCTCGTGATGCACCAGCGGTCGCCTTCGTCGAGCATCACTCCAGTGTCCACCAGACGGCCGAGGGCCGGATGCCCTTTCGGGCAGCGCCGCGGGCAGCGAACCGGCCCCGTACGGCCGGTGTGAATGCGGCAGCGGATGTCGCCACTCGCTGGCCTTCGGGGGTGAGGACGTAGGTGTGGGTGTGTTCGATCCGGTGGATGAGGCCTTTGAAACGGAGGCGGCGCAGGTCGTAGGTCATCTGGCTGGTGGTGTAGGGCTCGCCGGAGCTGTTGCGATACTCCGCCCTTTCATCTGCCCCGGGGGTGTGGTGACAACGACGCCTCGTCGAAGGGTGCGCTGGCCATTGACACAGTTTCGTGCGGCCGGTTCTGTGTGTGGTACAGCTTGAGCGTCCACTGCCAGGTGTCATGGGCCTGGTCCGCGTCGCCGAGGGCGAGGTAGGTGTCGCCGAGGCGCTCCAGTGTGTCCGCTTCGTCGTAGCTGCAACCCAGTTCGCGGTAGAGCACGAGTGCCTGCCGATAGTGCCTCACCGCCGTCGTGTGCCTGCCCGAGCTGTGCTCCAGGTAGCCCGCCGCGGGGCGGCAGCGGCGAGTCGTCGAAGGTGAACCCGGCCCGTTCGGCGGTGGCGACGACATCCGCCAACGCCCCGGGAGACAGCCGGTCCGGTGTGGTGCCGTCGTCATCCAGCTCCACGGCGACGTGCAGGCTGCCAGAAGTCATGCCTTCACAGTTATCCGGTGCACAGCCCTGACGCACGCAGGTTCAGGATGTGGACCACGCCGCCGGGTGCGTCGTCCAGGATCTGGAATCCGCGCTCGGCTCGTTGACCGGACTCGGCCCGCTTCCTAAGGTTCTTCAGTATCAGCGGAAAGCGCCCGCGCTTTCTTCCCTTTCCTTTTCCGGAACAGGTACCCCATGCCCGAGTCCGTCTGGGTCGCCCAGTCTGATCCGCGGGTCCGGCCACTGCTCGCCGACCTGGCCCGCGAGTATTCGTCGCGCTACCACCGTGTGCTCAGCGACGTCCACTTCGAACTTCGTGAGTATCCGCCCGAACGGTTCACTCCGCCACACGGCGGATTGTTGCTGCTCCTGACGGACGGCGCCGCGGTCGCGGGCGGAGCCTTCCAGCGCTACGACCAAGAAACCGCTGAACTCAAGCGCGTCTGGACCCATCGAGCGCACCGAGGCCGCGGCCTCGGGCGCCGCGTCGTCGCCGAGCTGGAGGCCGAAGCCGACCGTCGTGGGTACACCCGGATCTTCCTCACCACCGGCCCGAACCAACCCGAGGCCTGCGGACTCTACCTGGCCACCGGCTATACGCCGCACTTCGACGTCCACGCGGTGCCCCGGACGCGGTTGCCCTTCTCGAAGGTACTTCCCGCCGCAGTGGGGGCGAGATGACCAGCGATCTCGAAGCGCGGCCGGCGCCCGCCGCGGCGCCGGAAGAAGCGCTGAAGATCGTTCCCGCACGCCATCCGCTGACCTGGATCGCCGCCGCCGTCGTGGCGGTTCTCATCGCGATGGCAGGCCACGCCCTGGTGACCAACAAGGCGTTCGACTGGCCGACGTTCACGCGCTTCGTCATCCAGAAATCGATCTTGGAAGCCATCGCCCTGACCCTCGAACTGACGTTGTTCGGCGTCGTGGCCGGATTCCTCCTCGGCACCGTGCTGGCGTTGCTGCGCATTTCCCGGAACCCGCTGCTGCGCGCGGTCAGCTGGACCTACACGTGGATCTTCCGGTCGGTGCCGCTCATTCTCCAGCTGCTCTTCTGGTACAACCTCGCGATCCTCTACAACGAGATCTCCTTCGGCATCCCGTTCGGGCCGTCGTTCGTCTCGGTCGGGACGATGAGCCTGATCCCCCCGTTCCTGGCTGCCGGCCTCGGGCTCGCCCTGCACCAAGGGGCCTACGCGGCGGAGATCGTGCGCGCCGGATTCCTGTCGGTGGACGCGGGGCAGCGCGAAGCCGCCGCGGCGCTGGGTATCCCGGCCGGGCGGCAGTTCCGCCGGGTCGTACTCCCGCAGGCGATGCGCACGATCGTGCCGACCGCGGCCAACGAGATCGTCGGGTTGCTGAAGGCGACGTCGCAGGTATACGTGATGGCGTTGCCGGAGCTCTTCTACCAGGTCCAGGTGATCTACACGCGCAGCGGCCGGGTGATCCCGCTGCTGCTGGTGGCCACCGCGTGGTACCTCGCGCTGACCACCGTGCTGTCCATCGCGCAGTTCTCCGTCGAACGCCACTTCGGCCGCGGCACCCAGCGCACCCTGCCGCCGACGCCGCTGCAGCGCCTGCGTGCGGCTTGGAGGCGGGGGTGACCGCGAATTTCATGGTGGACGTCCGTGGCGTCTCCAAGAGCTTCGGAGCACTGACCGTCCTGGACGGCGTCGATCTTCAGGTGCGTCAGGGAGAAGTGACCGTCCTGCTGGGGCCATCCGGATCCGGGAAGTCGACACTGCTACGGCTGATCAACCACCTCGAGCGCGCCGACCGTGGCTTCATCAGCGTCGGTGGCGAGCTGATGGGCTACCGGCGGTCCGGGAACCGGCTGCACGAGCTCAAGGAACGCGAAATCCTCAAGCAACGCACCCGGATCGGTTTCGTCTTCCAGAACTTCAACCTGTTCGGGCACCTGACCGTGCTCGAGAACATCGTCGAGGCCCCGATCTCTGCGCAACGACGTCCTCGCGCCGAAGCCGAGGCCAAGGCACGCGAGCTGCTGGCCCGGGTCGGCCTCGAAGACAAGGCGGCCGAGTATCCGCGGCGGCTGTCCGGCGGCCAGCAGCAGCGGGTCGCGATCGCGCGGGCGCTGGCCCTCGAACCGGACGTCCTGCTCTTCGACGAACCCACCTCGGCGCTCGACCCCGAGCTGGTCGGGGAGGTCCTCGCGGTCATCCGCGACCTGGCGAGGACCGGCACGACCATGGTCGTCGTCACGCACGAGCTGGGCTTCGCCCGCGAAGCCGCCGACACCGTGGTGTTCCTCGACGAAGGCCGCGTGGTCGAACAGGGCCCGCCCGCCGACGTCCTCGACAACCCGCGTCACGCCCGCACCCGGGCCTTCGTCGACAATGTCCTTTGAGGAGAGTCATGAGACTGAAAACCCTTCTGCTGGCTTCTGTGTTCGCGCTGGCCGCGTGCGGCAGCCCGGAGGCGGCGACCAACACCCCGGCGGACCGGCCGGGCGGGGTCGACATCACCGCGAACCAGAACCGGATCCGGGCGCAGCAGGTCGACGCGATCGCCGCACTGGTCCCGGCCGGCATTCGCGCCCGCGGCACCCTCGTCGTGGGGACCACCGGCAACGGCACGCCGCCGTTGTCGTTTCGCGCGGACGACGACAAGACGGTGATCGGCGTCGAGCCCGACCTCGCCCAGCTGGTCGCCGACGTGCTCGGCCTCAAGCTCGACCTGCGGGCGTCGTCGTGGGAGAACCTGTTCCTGTCGGTGGATAACCGGCAGTTCGACGCCGGGTTCTCCAACATCACGGTGACCGAGGAACGCAAGGACAAGTACGACTTCGCGACCTACCGCAAGGACACGATCGCGTTCGAGGTGAAGAACGAGAAGAACATCTCGGTACGCGAGCCGAAGGACATCGCCGGGCTCACCATTGGCGTCGGCGCCGGGACCAACCAGGAACAGATCCTGCTGCGCTGGGACGAGCAGAACAAGGCCGCCGGCCTGGCGCCGGTGAAGTTCCAGTACTACCAGGTGACCTCCGATTACTACCTCGCGCTGCAGTCCGGCCGCATCGACGCCTATGTCGGCCCGAATCCGACCTCGGCCTACCACGTGGCCGTGGAGGGCAAGACGAAGATCGTCGGCACGGTCTCGGGCGGCGGCACGATCCCGGCGGACATCGCGGCGATGACCAAGAAGGACGACGGCCTGGTGAAGGCCCTGCAGCAGGCCCTGGACACGGTCATCAAGAACGGGCAGTACGCCGAGGTCCTCAACCGCTGGAACCTGACGTCGGAGGCGCTGCCGGGCTCGGAGATCAATCCCCGGGGCCTGCCCCGGAAGTGAGCCGGCCTCAGCGGCTGATCGTGGCCGCGTAGTCGAACAGCGTCACCCGGTCGGGAAGCTTCGTCTTCGCCATCAGGCTGGAGACGTGCTTCTCGACCGTTTTCGGCGAGATGAGCAGGCGGCGGGCGATGTCGGTGTTGCCGAGCCGGTGCGCGAGCAGCCGGAACACGTCGTACTCGCGGACCGTCACACCGGCGTCGCGCAGCTCGCGTGGGAGCCGGTGCAGTCCCGGCCGTCGCTGCCGGACGGACTCCCCGGCTCGCCGCAGGAGAGTGCGGCACGCGCCGGCCACCGCGGGGATCGCGGCGTCGTGGAAGTACTCTTCCGCGGCGCGCAGCCACGTCACCGGGTCACCCCAGCCGTCGGCGAGCGCGGCTTCGGCGACCAGGCGCGCGCCGAGGTGCCCCGCCATCCGGTACGGCAGCGCCGCTTCCCGGGCTTCCTTCGCCGCGCTTTCCGCCCGGGCGATGTCGCCGTGGCGGCCGTGGAGCACCGCCTCCGCGAGGGCCGCGAACTGCCGGTTCCAGCGGAACCCGTGGTCACCGGCCGCGGCCGCGCGGACCGGCTCATCCGCTCCGAGGTCGCCGGCGAGGGCGTCGAGCAGCAGCTCGAGCCCGTGTCGCCCGGCCAGTGGCGAACCGCCGGGCTCCTGGACTCGCGCGAGCTTCAGGTCCCGTCGGGCTCTGTCGCGGTCCTCCTCCAGCAAGGCACAGAACGCCTGGGCCAGGCCGAGGCACAGAGCGAGATCCGGGTGACAGTCGCCGCCCGCGGCGCGGAAGTCGCCGATCGCCTCCGCCATGCCTGTCCGGTCGGCCTGGTGGGCCGCGCAGACCGCGCGAACGACGTGCGTACGCCGGAGCACGGCGTCGAGCGGGTGGTGCGCGGTCAGCGCCGTCAGCCGCTCTCCGGCAGCGCGGTACTCCCCGCGGAGCACCAACCCGTGCAGGACGGTTTCGGCTTCGGCCATTTGTGCCGCCGGAACCGCACCACCGCGTTCCGCCTGTTCGCGGGCCAGCACCAGCCCGCCGGTGTCACCTTCGGCCAATGCCGCGTGCTCGCCCAGCCGTAGCAGGACGTGGTTGCGCCACAACGGGATCCGGTGGCTCTCGGTCAGCTGCCGCGCCCGTTCCAGGTGGTCGCGTGCCTCCGCCGGGTCACGGGTGAGAGCGGCGAGCCCCAGCAGCGCTTGCACGGTGGCGATCGGGTCGTCGGTTCGCTCGGCATGTTCCAGCGCCGCCGCGGCGAGCCGCCCGGCTTCGCCCGTCCGGCCCGGCGCATCGAGCAGGAGCAGGGCGTGGACGGCATCGACCGCGGCGCGCTGCCGTTCGCCGCCGGGGCCGAGCCGGGTGTGAGCCGCGGTCACCTGGGCGAGCCCGTCATCGGTCCGGCCGGCGAGGTGCGCGGCCCAGGACAGCCGAGCGTGCAGTACCGCGGCCCGGTCGAACAGTCCGATCTCGGAGAACCGGCCGGCCAGCGCGAACGCGCGGTCGGTCCGCCCGGTCTCACCGAGTACGTACACCAGCGATTCGAGGACGGCTCCCCGCAACGGCAGGTCGGGACTGTCGGTCAACAGCGCGTCGGCCTGCTTCAGCAGCGTGACCGCGGTGTCGGCGGCCGCCGCCGCGAGCGCCCGGTGCCCGGCGTCGGCGAACAGCCGGCCGGCGGCGGCCCGGTCGCCGGCGAGCTCCCGCAGCCGCGCGGCTCGGACGCACCAGTCGCCGGGCAGGCCGGGATACAGCAGCTCCGCCGTGTCGGCGGCCAGCCGGGCGAGCTCGGCGCGCCGGGTGGGGCCCAGCCGGGCGAGCACCGCTTCGGCCGTCAGCGGGTGCCCGAAGACGTACCAGCCGAACGCCGCCGGATCCGGTTCGACGAGCTGCGCGTCGACGGCGGCGCCGAGGAACGCCGCCAGGGTCCGGTCGTCGGCGCCGGCGATCCGCTGTACGACCGGCGCGGGGAACCGGGGGCCGAGGACCGCCGCGGCGGCCAGCAGGTCCACACCGGGGGCCCCGAGCTTGGCCGTCCGCGCCGCGATGCCACTGACCAGGGCGGCGGGCACGGTGCCGGCCATCCGCTCGGCCAGGTGCCAGCCATCGGGCCGTTCGGTCAGGACGCGGCCGTGGACCAGTTCATGCAGCAGCTCCTCGACGAGGAAGGGGATCCCGGAACTGAGCTGCCACAGGGGCGTGGCCGTCCCGGGCGGCACGCACTCGCGGTTCGTGCCGAGGCACGCCGCGACCATGCCGCGGACGTCGTCGCGGCCCAGTCTGCGCAGTGTGCGCAGCGAACAGACGCCGTGCCGTGCCGCGGACCGGGCGATGTCGCAGGCGGCGGAGGTGTCGTCGCGGATCGTGCCGATCAGCAGCACCCGGGCCGCGCCCAGGTTGTTGACGAGATACTCGAGCACGAACAGCGTTTCCGCGTCGGCGTCGTGGAGGTCGTCCAGCACCAGCACACAGCCGCCGGCCCGGCCCACGGCAGTCAGCAGCCGCAGCACCGCCTCGGCGACCACCAGCAGCGGCGGCGCCGGTTCGTCCGCCGCACTCCCACGCCAGTCCGGCACGAGCACGCCCAACGCCGGCCGATACGGGCCGAGATCACCGACGTCCACCGGTTCGGCGTCCCTCGCCAACGAAAGCAGCGCTTCGGCCAGCGGGCGGAACGGCACCACCGGGCCGACGGCGCTGCCGTGGCCGCGCAGCACCCGCGCGCCCCGCCCGGCGGCCCGGGCCGCCAGCTCCCGCGCGAGGCGGGACTTCCCGATACCGCTTTCCCCTACGAGGAAGACGGCGTCGCCGTGCCCCGCCAGCGCACGGTCGAGGGCCTTGACCAGTTCCCGCAGGTCACCGTCGCGGCCGACCAGCACCGGCGAGCGGATCAGCATGCCGGGAAAGAGTCGTGCTTGTCGGAATAATCGTATTCACTCATCCAATTCGTCCCCCAGCTCTCCGGCCCCTCCGGAGCGGCGCTTCCTGGATACACGACGGCCGTCGCACCGCCAAGCCGGACCGGATACTGGAATTCACCCCGGCGATACCGATGTCGCCGCGGCACCGGTCTGGGGCGGTTGCCCCCAGGTTTCTCCGGCCGGCCCGCGCGGGAAACGGACCGGGCACTCATCCGTTCGGGGGGTTTACAGGATGCGGCGGGCCTGCGTCCCCAGGCTTTGCGACGTGACGCTTCCCGCACGACAGGTCTGGACCTCCGGTATCTACCCGTGAGTAGGGACGGATACCTGCAGGTCAGGGCGTTTTCGCGGCTGCGGGCCGCAGGTTGCGGGAAAAGGTGGGGGAGATATCCCCCTAGCGCTGCCGCGCCAGGGCTGTGCAGACTGGCGACTGCCGCGGCTGGGGTGAAGTTGACCGGGGCATGGGGATACCACGACGGAATGCGACGCGACGTGAGCCGCCTCCGCTATCCGCGTGAACAGTTTCTTCCCGATCGGTGCTGCGCCCTCCGGGGTGTGCGATCGGACATTCGGTTCGGCAAAAGAACCGTTCCTTCGCGCGGTGGCACGAATGCCGCGCACGGCAGAATGCGGGGAAACACGTGAGTGCGAACGGAATCAGCCGGGTCGGCGTGGTCGGCTCGGGCACGATGGGCGCGGGGATCGCCGAACTCTGCGCCACCAGAGGGCTCGACGTCCGCCTCGCGGTGTCGCGCGAGCCGTCGCTGACGGCGGCTCCGCGCAAGATCGCGGCGTCGCTCGATCGCCGGGTGGAGAAGGGAAAGCTGACGCCGGGCGAGCGCGACGCCGCGCTGGCGCGGATCAGTGTCGGCACGGACCTGGCCGAGCTCGGCGATCGGGACCTGGTCGTCGAGGCGATCCCGGAGGACGAGCAGCTCAAGCTGGGCCTCTTCGCCACCCTCGACAAGGTCGCCGGCGACGACACGATCCTGGCCAGTACCACGTCGGCGATCGCGATCACCCGGCTCGCCGCGGCGACCACCCGGCCGGAGCGGGTGATCGGCCTGCACTTCTTCAACCCCGTCCCGGCCATGCGGCTCGTGGAGATCGTCCCCGCGCTGCCGACGGCCGCCGAGGTCACCGCGGCGGTGACCGCGTTCGCCGAGCACACGCTCGACCGGCAGCCGGTCACCGTCGCCGACCAAAGCGGCTTCGTGGTCAACGCCCTGCTCATCCCGTACCTGCTCGCGGCCATCCGCATGGTCGACACGGGCTACTGCCCGGCCGAAGACGTCGACCGGGCGATGGAACTGGGCTGCGCGCACCCGATGGGACCGCTGCGGCTGGCCGACCTGATCGGCCTCGACGTCGTCGCCGCGATCGCCGCCGCGCTGCACGAGGAGTTCAAGCAGCCCCTGTACGCCGCCCCGCCGTCGCTGTCCCGGCTGGTCGAAGCCGGCCACCTCGGCCGCAAGACCGGCCGCGGCTTCCACACGTACTGAAGGAGAAACCGTGCACTCGTTCCTGAACATCAAGAAGTCCGCCCGGATCAGCGACGACTTCTGGGACGTGACCGACAAGGCCGGCCTGTTCGACGTCGTCGTGGCCGGGCTCGGCGACGGCCGCCACCGCGCCCTCGACGACGGCCACGAGTTCGTCAACATGTCCTCCTACTCCTACCTCGGTCTCGACACGCACCCGAAGCTGGTGAAAGCCGCCGCCGACGCCGTCCTCGCCGAAGGGGCGCTGAACACCTCGACGTCCCGGATGCGGGTCCGCTTCGGAGCCCTGCGGGACGCCGAAGCGGCGCTGTCCGAACTGTTCGACGTCGAGGCCGTGACGCTCAACTCGTGCGCCGCCGCCGCGTGGGCGGCCTTGCCGCTGGTCGCGTCCGGGCTGTTCACCGAAGGTGAGCCGCCGCTGATGGTGTTCGACAAGAACGCGCACTTCTGCCTCAACGCCATGAAGCCGAGCGTCGCCGACGAGACCGAGGTCGCCGTGGTGCCGCACAACGACGTCGAAGCGCTCGAAGAGCTGTGCAAGCGGCACAAGCGGGTTGCCTACGTCGCCGACGGCGTCTACAGCACCGGGGGACAGGCCCCGGTGAAGGAACTCCTGGCCCTACAGGACAAATACGGCCTGTTCCTCGTGTTCGACGAGGCGCACGGCATCTCCACGGTCGGGTACCGCGGCCGCGGCGTCGTGCTGGAAGAGCTCGGTCAGATCAACGACCGCACCATCATCATCACCTCGCTCAACAAGGGCTTCGGCGCGTCCGGCGGCGCGATCTTCCTCGGCCGCCGCGGTTCGCAGTGGCGGCTGGACACCGCGCAGCGCAACGGCGGTCCGCTCATGTGGTCGCAGCGCATCAACACCGCGGGCCTGGGTGGCCTGCTCGCGTCCGCGGAGCTGCACCGCACCGACGAGCTGACCGTGCTGCAACAGCGGCTGCAGGACAACATCGCGCTCTTCGACCGCCTGGTGGAGACCGGCGAACGCGGTGACGGCCTGCCCATCCGGTTCGTGCGCGTGGGCTCGGAGGACGCCACGGTCCGGCTCGCCCAGGACCTGTTCCGCCACGGCTTCTACGTCTCGCCGATCTTCTTCCCCATCATCGGCCGTGGCAAGGCGGGCCTGCGCGTCATGCTGCGCGCCAGCATGACCACGGCCGAGATCGAACAGTTCGCCGCCCTTCTCGGCACCCTGGGGGAGGCGTGACGGCGCTGCGTTCGCACCTCGACATCGCGTCGGCCGGGTTCCGCCGCAACGCCGAGGACTTCGAGGTCAACCGCGAGGTCATCGCCCGGGCACGCGCCGCGGCGCTCGCCGGGGGCAGCGAGAAGGCCCACCGCAAGCACGCCGACCGCGGCAAGCTGACTGCCCGGCAGCGCGTCGCGCGGCTGCTCGACCCCGGCACGCCGCTGCTGGAGATCGGCCAGCTCGCCGCGCACGACGTCTACGACGAGCCGGTGCCCTCGGCCGCGCTCGTCGTCGGGATCGGGCTCGTGGCCGGGCGGCCGTTCGTGGTCTTCGCCAACGACGCGACGGTGAAGGGTGGCACGTACTTCCCGCTCGGCGTCCGCAAGCACCTGCGCGGGCAGAAGATCGCCCGGGAGAACGGCCTCGGCTGCATCTACCTGGTCGATTCGGGTGGCGTCTTCCTGCCGCTGCAGGAGGACCTCTTCCCCGACGAGGACCACCTCGGCCGGATCTTCCGCAACATCGCCGAGATGTCCGCCGAAGGACTACCACAACTGGCCGCGGTGATGGGATCGTGCACCGCGGGTGGCGCGTACATCCCGGCGATGTGCGACGAGACGGTCATGGTCCGCGGCACCGGCACGGTCTTCCTCGGCGGCCCGCAGCTGGTGCGCGCGGCGACCGGGGAGATCGTCGACGCGGAGACCCTCGGCGGCGCCGACCTGCACACCCGCGTCACCGGCGTCGCCGACCACCTCGCGGAGAACGACGACCACGCCCTCGACATCCTGCGCGATCTGGCCGCCCGCAGCCCGCGGCCGTCGCTGTCTCCGCCACCGCGCCCGCCACGGCCACCGAAATACGACCCCGCCGAGCTGCCCGGAGTGGTCAGCGCCGGGCTCAAGGAGCACATCCCGGCGCGGGAGGTCCTCGCGCGGCTGCTCGACGACAGCGAGTTCACCGAGTACCGCGCCCGGTTCGGCCCGACGATGGTCTGCGGGACCGGGCACGTCGGCGGCTACCCGGTGGGCGTGCTGATCAACGACGGTGTCCTGTTCTCCGAGAGCGCGCAGAAGGCCGCGAACTTCATCGAGGTGTGCGCACAGCGGGACATCCCGCTGCTGTTCCTGCACAACATCAACGGGTTCATGGTCGGCGCCGAGTACGAGGCCGGCGGGATCACCAAGCACGGCGCCAAGCTCGTCAACGCCGTGTCGTGCGCGAAGGTGCCGAAGTTCAGCCTGGTGATCGGCGGCAGCTACGGCGCGGGCAACTTCGCCATGTGCGGCCGGTCCATGGGCTCCCAGCTGATGGCGATGTGGCCGAGCGCGCGCTCCACGGTCGTCGGCGCGGAGCAGACGGCCAAAGTGATGACGCTGATCCGCGGCGACCAGCTCGCCAAGGAGGGCCGCGAGCTCACGCCGGAGGAGGAAGCGGCGATCCGCGAGCCGATCCTGGCCGCCTACGAGCGGCAGGCACAGCCGCTGTACTACGCGGCCCGGCTGTGGGTCGATGCCGTCGTCGACCCGGTCGAGACGCGGGACTGGCTGACGCTGTGCCTGGCCATGGCCGCCGACGCGCCGAAGCGGGAGACCCGCTTCGGGGTCTTCAGGATGTGAGGGACGATGCCGAAACGCGTGCTCATCGCCAACCGCGGGGAGATCGCCCGCCGGATCGCGCGCACCTGCCGCCGGCTCGGCGTCGACTACGTCGCCGTGCACTCCGACGCCGACTCCGGCGCGGCCCACCTCGAGGGCGCGGTCGAGAGCGTCCACATCGGACCGTCGGCGGCCCGGGAGAGCTACCTCGACATCGACGCGGTCGTCGACGCGGCGGTGCGGACCGACTGCGACGCCGTGCACCCCGGCTACGGGTTCCTTTCCGAGAACCCGGAGTTCGCCGCCCGGGTCGCCGCGGCCGGGCTGGTCTTCGTCGGACCGGACGCCGCCACCATCGAGGCGATGGGGGACAAGGCCCGCGCCCGGGAGCTGATGGCCGAGGCCGGCGTGCCGGTGCTGCCCGGATCCCAGCAAGCCACGGAGTCCGCGGACGTCCTGCTCGCCGACGCCCGCCGGGTCGGGTACCCGGTGATCCTCAAGCCGGTCGCCGGAGGCGGCGGCAAGGGCATGCGGGTGGTGCACGACGAAGCCGGGCTGCCCGCGGCGGTAGCGGAAGCCGTCCGGCTGGGCCGCGCCGGATTCGGCGACGGCCGGCTGCTGGCCGAGCGGTACGTCGCCGCGCCACGGCACATCGAGGTGCAGGTCTTCGGCGACCGGCACGGGAACGTCGTCCACCTGCTCGAGCGCGAGTGCTCGCTGCAGCGCCGGCACCAGAAGATCGTCGAAGAGGCGCCCGCACCCCACCTGTCCGCGACGACCCGCCACGCCCTGCTGGACGCGGCGGTCCGCGGCGCCACCGCGCTCGGCTACGTCGGCGCGGGCACGTTCGAGTTCATCCTCGACGGCGACGGGCAGTTCTTCTTCCTCGAGGTCAACACCCGGCTGCAGGTCGAGCACCCGGTCACCGAGGAGATCACCGGGTTCGACCTCGTGGAGTGGCAGTTGCGCGTCGCCGACGGCGAGCCGCTCCCGCTGCCGCAGTGGCAGATCCGCGCGACCGGGCACGCGATCGAGTGCCGCGTCTACGCCGAGGACCCCGAGCACGGCTTCCGGCCCGCGCCCGGCCACGCCGAAGTCGTCCGATGGCCGCCGGACGTCCGCGTCGAGGCCGCGTTCGACGAGTCCGGGGCGGTACCGGGCTGCTACGACCCGATGGTCGCGAAGCTCGTCGCCACCGGGCGGGACCGGCCCGAAGCCCTCGCGCGTCTCCGGACGGCGATCGCGGAGACCACGCTCGTCGGGCTGACCACGAACCTCGGGTTCCTGGGCGAGCTGCTGGCCGAGCCGCGGGTCGCCGACGGCCGGGTGGACACCCACTTCGTCGACGCCGTCACCGCCCGTCCCGCTCAGCACGACCGGGACGCACAGGCGCTCGCGTGCGCGGCGGCGATGGCGGTGCCGGAGCGGACCGCGGCCGCGTCACCCTGGACCGGCTCGATCGGGGCGTTCGACCGCGCCGCACTCGACCCGGACGCCCCGCTCGGCCGGATCACCCTGCGGTACGACGGCCACGACCACGAGGCCCGGCTACTGGCCCGCGACCGGGCCGGACTGCACGTCGAAACCAGCGGCGGCCGCTTCACCGTCCTCGCCGACCGGGGTGCGGACGGGCTGTTCCACGGCACGGTCGGGACCACCCGCTGGACCGGATTGCCCACCGCGGGCGGCTACGAGATCGTCGTCGACGGTCACCGTGTCGCCTTGGCGCGTCGCACCTTCGACGAAGGCGGCGGCGAGGCGTCCGACGGCGCGGTGCGTACGCCGATGCCCGGGGTCGTCGTCGGCGTGGCGTGCGCACCCGGTGCCCGGGTCGAAGCGGGGGAGCTGCTCGTGGTGGTCGAGGCGATGAAGATGGAGAACCGCATCGTCGCGCCGTTCGCCGGGACGGTCGAGCGGCTTTCGTGCGCCACCGGCGACGGCGTCACCGCCGACCAAGTACTCGTCACCCTGAAAGCCGAAGGAGACACCCATGCCTGAAACCCTGCTGTTCGTCGGCGGCGCCCGGCCGCTGAGCTTCAGCCTCGACATGGCCGCGGAGGCCCTGGCCCAGGCGGCGGCCCGGGGGATCCGCGTGCACGTCACGAACACCGACGACGTCCTCGAGGCGACCGCGGACGTCGTCGGGAAGGCGGCCGAGACGTCCACTGTGGACGTGCTGCGGCCTGGAGAATCCGCGGCCTGGGCCCGCGCCCGGGGTGAGCGCTTCGACGCTGTCTACGCCCTTCAGGAGCTGCTCCAGGTCGCCGTCGCCGAGACCGCCGAAGCGGTCGGGGCGCCGGGCAACCCGCCCGAGGCCGTGCACCGCGTCCGGACCAAGGACGCCTGCCGGGAAGCGCTGTCCGCCGCGGGGTTCCCGCAGCCGGTCGTCCGGCTCTGCGCGGACCGGGCCGAGGCGGAAGCGTTCCTGCGCGAGCAGGCCGGGCCCTGGATCGTGAAGCCGCGGGATGCCATGGGCAGCACCGGCGTGAGCCTGGTGACCGACGTCGCCGAGCTGCCCGCGGCGCTCGCCCTGCTGCCGGACGCGAAGCCCTTCCTCGTCGAACAGTTCGTCGAGGGACCGGAGTTCAGCGTCGAAGGGATCTTCTTCGGCGGCGAACCGAAGATCCTCGCCGTCACGGCCAAGGAGAAGGTGCCGCCGCCGTTCTTCGTCGAGACCGGGCATGTGCTGCCCGCCCCGCTGCCGGACGCCCGGCGGCGGGAAATCGAAGAACAGGTGTCGAGCGCGCTGAAGACACTCGGGCTGCGCGTCGGCGGCTTCCACGTCGAACTCTGGCTCACCCCGGCCGGCGTCGTGCTCGGCGAGGTGCACGGCCGCTTCGGCGGCGACTGGCTCCACCGCATGCTCGCCCACGCCATCCCCGGTCTCGAGCTGTACGGGCTGGTCTTCGACGACATGCTCGGCCGCCCGCTCCCGGACGTCCCGCTGGAGCCGAGCCGGGGCGCGGCCGTCCGGTACTTCACGCCGCCGCCCGGTCGCCTGGCCGCCGTCGAGGGCTGGGACGAGGTGCTCGCGCATCCCGCCGTCCTGTACGCGGAGCTGGGGGTCACGGCCGGCGACGAGATCAGGCCCTTGCACCGCTCCGGCGACCGCGTCGGCCTCGTCGTGGTCGGCGCCGACACCGCCGAAGCCGCGAGCGCGCTGGCCGCCGACCTCGTGGACTCGGTGAAGTTCGTGCCCGAGTCCGAAACCGACCGCCTGCCGGGCCTCTGGGCCCTGCACTGACCTGACGAACTGGGGACGAACATGACCACCGACATCGGCATCATCGGCACCGGCTCCTACCTGCCCGACCGCGTCGTCACCAACGCCGAGATCGCCCCGGCGGCCGGCGTCGACGCGGCGTGGATCGAACGCAAGACCGGCATCCGCGAACGCCGGCACGCCGCACCGGGACAGGCCACCTCCAACCTCGCGGCGATCGCGGCCGACCGCGCGCTGCTTGCGGCGGGCCTGAGCCCCGACGACGTCGACCACGTCGTCGTCGCCACCTCGACGCCCGATCACCCGCAGCCGGCGACGGCCAGCCTCGTCCAGCACCTGATCGGCGCGCGCTCGGCCGGCGCGGTCGACGTCAACGCCGTGTGCAGCGGCTTCGTCTACGCGCTCGCGATGGCCGAGGGACTGCTGCACGCGCGCGGCGGCGGCCATGCGCTCGTGATCGGCGCGGACATCTATTCCCGCATCCTGGACCCGCGTGACCGGAAGACCGCGATCCTGTTCGGTGACGGTGCGGGGGCGGTCGTACTCGGTGCGGTTCCGGCGGGAGGGGGCGTCATCGGCACGCGGTTGCGTGGACATGGCGACGAGCACGAGCTGATCGGCGTCCGCGCGGGCGGCAGCAGGCTGCCCGCGTCGGTGCGGTCGGTGCTGGACGGCGAACACTTCTTCCGGATGAACGGCCGCGGCGTGCGCGAGTTCGTCGACGCCCAGGTGCCCGGTGCGATCACCGGGGCCTTGCACGAGAGCGGGGTGCCCGCCACCGCCGTCGATCACTTCGTGCCGCACCAGGCGAACGGCGTGCTGCTCCGCGAACTCGCGGGCGCGCTCGACCTGCCGAACGCGCGGCTGCACCTGACCGTCGAGGAGTTCGCCAACACCGGCGCGGCGTCCGTGCCGATCACCCTCGACGCCGCTCACCGGTCCGGTGCGCTGCGGGCCGGGGACGTCGTGCTGCTGGCCGGGTTCGGTGGCGGCATGAACCTCGGCGTCAGCCTCTGTCGCTGGACCGCCGCGCGCCCGCGTCCCGAAGCCGGCGTCGAAGACCGCGCCGCTGCCCTGTCCCACCGCTGAGAAAGGCCATCTCATGCCCGCGCTCCTGCCCCGCGGCGGACCACCCCGGTTGCTGGCCGTGGCCACCCTGGTCACCATGACCGGCTACGGCGTCTACCTGACCGCCGGCGTCCTGTATTTCACCCGGGCCGTGCACCTGCCCGCCGGTCAGGTCGGCGCCGGGCTGACGATCGCGGGCGCGGTGTCGCTCGCGGCCGGGATTCCGTTCGGACACCTCGCCGACCGCCATGGCGCCCGCACGGTCTACGCGCTCACGCTCGTGCTCGGCGCGATCTCCATGACGGGCCTCTGCCTCGCCGAAGACTTCTGGTCCTTTGTGGTCTTCGCGAGTCTCGGTGCCGCGGCCCAGACCGCGGGACCGGCGGCGCGCAGCCCGCTCGTGCAGGAGTACGGCGGCGACCGGCCGGCCGAGTTCCGCGGTTACCTGCGGTCGGTGACCAACCTCGGCATCGCGTTCGGCGCGGTGCTGGCGGGCTGGGGCGTCGCGGCCGACACCCGCAACGCCTACTTGCTGCTGATCGGCGGCAGTGCGGTGTCCTATGCGGCGAGCACGGCCATCGTGCTGTTCCTCCCCGCGGTCCCGCCGAAACCGGGCGGGGCGGGGCCCCGGTGGGTGGCGCTGCGGGACCGGCCGTATCTGGTGCTGACGCTGCTCGACGGTGTGCTGGCGATCCAGTACCGGGTGCTGACCGCGGCGGTCCCGCTGTGGCTGGTCGCCCGGACGACGGCACCGAACTGGACGATCTCCGGCGTGATGGTGGTCAACACCGTGATCGTCGTGTTCTTCCAGGTCCGGGCGAGCCGCCGGATCGACACGACCAGGGCGGGCGCGGTGGCGTTCCGGCGGGCCGGCTTCGCGTTCTTCGCCGCCTGCGTGGCGATCGCGGCGATGGCGGGGGCACCGACGTGGCTGGCTCTCGTACTCCTGCTGGCCGCGGTGGTCGTGCACACGATCGGCGAACTCTGGCAGGCGGCGGGCGGCTTCGAGCTGTCGTTCACGCTGGCACCCCCGCACGCGGTCGGCCAGTACCAAGGCCTCTTCGGGATGGGACTGGGGCTCGGCGTGACACTGGGGCCCGCGGTGCTGATCGCCCTGTGCATCACCTGGGGCACCCCGGGCTGGTTCGTGATCGGCGGCATCTTCGCCGCGACCGGCCTGGCCGTCCCCGCGGTGGTCCGCTGGGCCGAGCGCGACCGGGCCCGCGAACCCGTGGCCGACCGGCAGGTCGCGTAGCCGCCGGCGCGCCTTCGCTTGCGTGTCAAGGGTGTTTCGTCGCGGTGCCAGGGACTGAGACTCCGGTTCGCCCAGTGGGACGGCCTCGAGCGCTTGGCTAGTTTCGGGTTCGAAGACGCAACCGCTCCCCGCTGGAGGCCGTCCGGTGTCCCTGCTTTCCTTCGCCCGCAACGCCGCGGCCCTGCTCGCCTTGCCCGTGCTGCTGACCGCCTGCTCCGCCGCGGGCACCGAATCCGCCGCCGACGCCGGCCCGCCCAAGGCCGGCGGTACGTTGCGGCTCGGCATTTCGTCCGCGCCCGACTGCGTCGACCCGCAGCAAGTCGCCACGAACGCGTCGATCAACGTCGCGCGCCAGCTCGTCGACTCGCTGACCGACCAGGACAAGAAGACCGGCGAGATCACGCCGTGGCTGGCCCAGAAGTGGGAGATCAACGCCGATTCGACGGTGTTCACCTTCCACCTGCGCCCCGGCGCGACGTTCTCCGACGGCAGCCCGGTCGACGCCGCCGCGGTGAAGACCAGCTTCGACGGCATCAAGGCCCTCGGCACGAAAGCCCAGCTCGGCTACGGCTACCTCGCCGCCTACAAGGCGTCGACGGTCGTCGACCCGCAGACGGTGCGCATCGAGTTCTCCGCGCCCAGCGCGCAGTTCCTGCAGGCCAGCTCGACGATGTCGCTCGGCGTCCTCGCGCCCGCGGCGTTCACGAAGACGCCGGAGCAGCGCTGCCAGGGCAACGGCCTGATCGGCTCCGGCCCGTTCGTCTTCGAAAGCCTGAAGCAGAACCAGGAGATCGTCCTGGCCAAGCGCAAGGGCTACGCCTGGGGCTCGTCGCTGTTCAAGCACCAGGGCGAGGCCTACCTCGACAAGATCGACTACAAGATCGTGCCGGAGCCGGGCGTGCGCACCGGCAGCCTCGCTTCCGGCCAGCTCGACGCGATCACCGACGTCCAGCCGGTCGACGAGCCGCAGTTCACCGGCAACGGATTCAGCGAGAACATCCGGCCCAACCCCGGTGTCGTGTTCAACCTGCACGCGAACACCACCCGCGGGGTGCTCACGGACGAGAAGGTGCGCCAGGCCGTGCTCAAGGGCGTCGACCGCGCCGAGGTCGTGACCACGGTGCTGACGCCGAGCTACAAGGCCGCCACGAGCATCCTGGGCTCGGCGACGCCACTGCACAGCGACCTCTCGCAGCAGCTTGCGTACGACCAGAAGGGCGCGGCCGCGCTGCTCGACGCCGACGGCTGGGTACCCGGGCCGGAGGGGATCCGCGTCAAGAACGGCCGGCAGCTGAGCGCGTCCGTCGTGTTCTCGCCGGTGTTCAACCAGAACCGCAGTGTGCTGGAGCTGATCCAGCAGCAGCTCCGCAAGATCGGCTTCGACCTTCGGATCGAGCAGCACACCACGGCCGAGACCACACAGATCCAACTGTCCGGCAACTACGACTTCCTCTGGTACAACGTGACTCGCGCCGACCCGGACATCCTGCGCGGCCAGTTCTCCACGAAGGCCGGCAACCGCAGCAAGCTCACCCCGGGCAACCCGCTCGACGTCGCGCTCGACGCCCAGTCGTCCACTGTGGACACCGACAAGCGCAAGCCGTCGGCCGACGAGGTGCAGAAGCTGATCGTCGACCACGCCTACGCGGTCCCGGTGTTCGAGCTGACCCAGGTCGTCGCGCTGAGCTCGAAGGCACACGCCGTCGACTTCGAGGCGTCGTCGCGGCTGCAGCTCTTCGACGCGTGGCTGTCATGAGGCCGTATCTTCTCCGCCGCTTCGGGCAGGCGGTGTTCGTGCTGTGGGCGGCGTTCACGCTGTCGTTCCTGATCCTTTACCTGCTGCCGGGTGACGCCGTGTCGGCGAAGCTCGCGAGCAGCGACGCGGGTTCGGCGGCCACGCCCGAGCAGCTCGCCGCCGCGCGCGCGGAGTACGGTCTCGACTCGCCGTTGCCCGTCCAGTACCTGAAACGGCTGGTCGCGACGCTGCACGGTGACTTCGGCCGCAGCGTCGCGACTGGTGACGATGCGACGCACATGGTGGTCACGGCGTTGCCGCCGACGCTCGCCGTGACCGGGCTGGCGCTCGTGTTCGCGGTGCTCTTCGGCGGCGGCTCGGCGTTCCTCGGCACGTTCACGCGGTTCCGCTGGCTGCGGCAGGCGCTGCTCTCGCTGCCGTCGCTGGCCATCTCGCTGCCGCCGTTCTGGGTCGGGCTGCTGCTGATCCAGTTCTTCTCGTTCCGGCTGCGGCTGCTGCCCGCCCTGGGCACGCAGGGCTTCTCAGCAGTGATCCTGCCGGCGATCACCCTCGCGCTGCCGACCGGCGCGATCATCGGGCAGGTGCTGGCGAAGAGCCTGGCCACGCAGCAGGAACAGCCGTACGCGGAGATCGCCGCGGCCAAGGGGGCGAGCCGCTGGCGCGTCCACTTCGGACACCTGCTGCGCAACGCGGCGGTGCCGACGCTGACCGTCGCCGGCGTGGTGGCGGGCAACCTCGTCGCGGGATCGGTGATCACCGAGACGGTGTTCTCCCGCGACGGCGTCGGCCGGATCACCGCGGCCGCCGTCACCGCGCAGGACGTCCCGGTCGTGCAGGCGGTGATCGTGCTGGCAGCACTGGTGTTCGTGCTGCTCAACCTGGTCGTCGACCTGCTCTACCCGCTGCTCGACCCCCGCATCGCGCGGACCCCGGAGGTGGCTCGTGGTTGACCTCGCCACCCCGGCCCGGCCGGCCGTGCGCCGCCCCGGGCTGGTCATCGCCGTCGCCGTGCTGGCGTTCGTGCTGCTCGCGGCCTGCGTACCGGGCCTGCTGACCGGGTACGACCCGATCACCGGCGTCCCCGCCGAACGGCTTCAAGGGCCGTCGTCGCACCACCTTTTCGGCACCGACGAAACCGGCCGTGACGTCTACGCGCGGGTGATCCACGGGGCGTCGCTCTCGCTTCGGGCGACCGCTATCGCCGTGCTGGTGGCACTGGTGGCGGGCTCGGCGCTCGGCCTGCTGGCCGGGTTCCGCGGCGGCTGGGCCGACACCGTGATCATGCGGATCGTCGACGTCTTCCTGGCCATCCCGCCGATCCTGCTGTCGCTGGCCCTGGTCACGGCGCTGGGCTTCGGCACGACCAACGTCGCGATCGCCGTCGGCATCGCGAACCTCGCGTCCTTCGCGCGAGTCATGCGCGCGGAGGTGCTTCGCGTGCGAAACGGCGTGTTCGTCGAAGCGGCACGCGCGAGCGGCGTGCGCTGGTCCGGCGTGCTGCTGCGGCACGTCCTGCCGAACGCGGCGGGCCCGGTGCTCGCGCTGACGACGCTCACGCTCGGCACCGCCGTGCTCGAGGTGTCGGCGCTGAGCTTCCTCGGCTTCGGCGCGACGCCACCGACGCCGGAGTGGGGCTCGCTCGTCGCGGGCGGGCGCAGCTTCCTGGCCACGGCCTGGTGGATGACGACGTTCCCGGGCCTGACGGTCGCGGCGGTAGTGCTCGCCGCGAACCGGCTGTCCCGCGCGCTCGACGGAGGAGACCGATGACCCTGCTGCGGATCTCGGAACTGGCCGTGTCGTACCGGACGCGGGCCGGGCTGGTGCCCGCCGTGCGCGACGTCAGCCTCGACGTCGGCGCGGGCGAGTTCGTCGCGGTCGTCGGCGAGTCCGGCTCGGGCAAGTCGACCACGGCACACGCGGCGATCGGGCTGCTCCCGCGCGGTGGCCGCGTCGACGGCGGCTCGATCACCTTCGACGGCCGGGACCTGCTTTCCCTGTCGGACAAGCAGTGGCGTGGCGTGCGCGGCCGCGAGATCGCCCTCGTGCCGCAGGACCCGGCGGTGTCGCTGAACCCGGTGCACCGGATCGGCGACCAGGTCGCGGAGGTGCTGAAGCTCCACGGTCTCGCGGACCGGCGCTCCGCCTCGGTGCAGGCGATCGAACTGCTCGAACGCGCGGGCGTGCCGCAACCCGAGCTTCGTGCGCGGCAGTACCCGCATCAGCTGTCCGGCGGGCTTCGGCAGCGCGTGCTGATCGCGTCGGCGCTGGCCGGGCAGCCGAAGCTGATCATCGCGGACGAACCGACGTCGGCACTGGACGTCACCGTGCAGCGCCGGATCCTCGACCACCTGACGTCGCTGGCTCTTGACATGGGCACGGCGATCCTGCTGATCACGCACGACCTCGGTATCGCGGCCGATCGCGCGTCGCGGATCGTGGTGCTCTCGCAGGGTTCGGTGGTCGAGGAGGGTTTGTCGGTCGTCAGTGCGCCCACGCATCCGTACACGCAGCAGCTGATCGCGGCGGCGCCGAGCCTGTCGAGCGCGCTGCGGCCGCCCGCTCCCGCCGCCGAGCCGCTGGTGTCGGTGCGCGACTTGGCGAAGAAGTTCGACGGCGGGATCCGCGCGGTCGACGGGGTCTCGTTCGACATCCCGCGCGGGCGGACCCTGGCGCTGGTCGGCGAGTCGGGCTCGGGCAAGTCGACGACGGCGCGGATGGTGCTGCGCCTGGAGACGCCGTCGGCGGGTTCGGTGGGGTTCGACGGCCGGAACATCACGTCGCTCGGCGGTACGGAGCTGCGGCGGCTGCGGCGTCGGATGCAGATCGTGTACCAGAACCCGTACGCGTCCCTGAACCCGAAGTTCTCGATCGAGGACGTGGTGGCGGAGCCGTTGCGGGCGTTCCGGGTGCCGGATCGGCATGCCCGCGTCGCCGAGCTGCTGGAACAGGTGGCGTTGCCGTCGTCGGTGGCGCGCCGGAAGCCGGCGGAGCTGTCCGGCGGCCAGCGGCAGCGGGTGGCGATCGCCCGGGCCCTGGCGCTGAAGCCGGACCTCGTGGTGTGCGACGAACCGGTGTCGGCGCTGGATGTCTCGGTGCAGGCCCAGATCCTGCGGCTGCTGGCGGATCTGCAGTCGGAGCTCGGGCTCACGTACCTGTTCATTTCGCACGACCTGGCCGTGGTCCGGCAGCTCGCGGATCACGTCGGGGTCATGCGCGCGGGCGCGCTGGTGGAGCTGGGCCCGGCGGCCCGGGTTCTGGCGGAACCGGAGTCGGAGTACACGAAGGAGTTGCTGGCGGCGATTCCCGGGAGCCGGGTGCGGAAGGGGATGAGCACTGCGGGAAGGTAACTCCCTGACGTAGCGCCTTCGGGTCGGCGGACGCGCTTTCGGCGACAGGGTGGTCCGACCAGTATTTCCCGAGATTGAGCAAAACGTGGCGCGAACACGCGAACCCCTCGCCCGAACGCGGGTACTCCGGGTAACGTGGGCAGTGGCCCTGAACCCTCTGCCCAACGGTTAATCAAGACCGGATATTTGCTTCGTCGGGTTGCTGAATTGGCCTATCCGGACAGTGTGGTAAATAGGTGCCATTGGAAACACCGCGTCGGGGTTGGTGAGGCCGCGTCAGCTGCGCGGCGACGCGTTCGTCCCACGGATCGGTACGAGCTCGGGTGGCCAGCTCGGACAGCAGGTCGTGGTGCCTGCCGCACCGCAGCGCCCGGTCGGCCTCGCAGGCGACGCGTTCCCGGCGCAACCGTTAGTAGAATTCCGGCTTGCCGATGAAACTTTCCTGGCTGCCGCCGATTGTTGTTGAGGTTGCGGAATCGTCTTGTCACACTGGGGCGCAACGTCCGCGTGACTGTGGAGGCGATCATGCAACGAGGCGGGACGACGGGCCGGGCGACCGGAAGCATCGTGGCCATTCTGGTGGTGATGACCACGCTGGCTGCGGCCCTGCTCGCGGCGGGGCCCGCCGTCGCTCAGTCACGGGACATCTCGCCCGAGAATCCGTACCAGCGAGGCCCCGATCCCACGGTGGCGATGATCGAGTCCAGGACCGGCCCGTTCGCGACGGCGTCGATGAGCGTGCCGACGGGCCACGGATTCAACGGTGGAATGGTGTACTACCCGACCGACACCAGCCTGGGTACCTGGGGTGCGCTGGCGATCGTGCCCGGCTATTCCGCACTGTTCGCCGACGAGGAAGCGTGGATGGGGCCGTGGCTGTCCTCGTTCGGGTTCGTGGTGATCGGCGTGGAGACCAACAGCCGCACCGACAGCGCCGACGCCCGCGGCACCGAACTGTTGGCCGCGTTGAACTATCTGACCACGCAGAGCCCGGTGCGCGACCGGGTCGACCCGAACCGGCTGGCGGTGCTCGGCCATTCCGCGGGCGGGGCCGGGGCGTTGCTCGCGGCGGAAAGCCGGCCCGCGCTCAAGGCCGCGATCGGTCTCGCACCCGGCTCACCGGTGGGCAACCTGTCGCTGGCCACGGACAAGGTGCCGACGATGGTGATCGGTGGGCAGAAAGACACCGTGGTCACGCCGTCCTACCTCAGCGGCCTCTACGCCACCATGCCCGCCTCGACGCAGAGCGTCTTCGCCCAGATCGCCGGCGCCGACCACGTCTACTACACCCACCCCAACAACGTCGAGATGAAACTGCTGATCCCCTGGCTGAAAACCTTCCTGGACAACGACACCCGGTACACGCCCTTCCTGTGCCCGGCGCCACCTGATCCCAGCTCCATCTCGATCTACACCCCCAAATGCCCGTACGTGCCCGGCGGCAGCACGCCACCGCCGGACGGGAACACCGGCGCGTTGCACGCGGTGGGCGCGGCCAAGTGCCTTGCCGCGCCCTCGGCCGGCACGCAGGTGACCATCGGCATGTGTGACGGGCAGGCCGCGCAGACCTGGACACGGACGGCCGCCGCCCAGCTGACCGTCACGCTCGCCGGCGCGCCGCTGTGCCTGGACGCCTATGGCCAGGGCACGAGTCCCGGTACCAAGGTGATCGTCTGGTCATGCAACGGCCAGACCAACCAGCAGTGGAGCCTCAACCCCGACGGCACCGTCACTGCCGCGCGGTCGGGGCTGTGCCTGGATGTGACCGGTGGCTCCACCGCCGAGGGCGCTCCGGTCGAACTGTGGTCCTGCAACGGCGGCGGCAACCAACGGTGGAGTCTGGGCTGACGCCGGCCGCCGCAACCGCCTACGAGGAGGCGGGGGAGCCCGGTGGGGTGCCGGTGGTCCTGCTGCCTCGAGCGGCGCGCGCGGGAGTTCAAGCGTCGCGAGGCCGCATCCGTCGAAGTGGTCGTAGGGATGAGTGAGCGTTTGCTGGTCAGGCCGGTGGTCCAGTTGTGCCAGATCGCGGCGGCCATGGCCAGCAGGCGCTGCGCGACTCGAGCGTCATCTCGGCCTGCTCGTGTTCGCAGTACATGCTCGCAGCAGTCAGGTCCAGCGGTCGGCCGCCTCGGGTGACACGTTCGTGCGATCCGGCCGGGAGGGTGGCAGGCCCTCCCGGCCGGGCCACTCAGCGGCCCACGGTCACCGAACCGGTGAGGGGGCCGAGCCGCACGGTGTGCGTGCCGCGGGCCAGGTTCCGCAGTTCGAACGTGACGCACGTGGTCTGGCCCGGCCACACGAACACCGGCCGCTCGACGGCGACCACGCCGTCGATCCACAGCACCGCCTGGTAGGTGCCGGCCAGTTCACCGACGTCCTTCACCGACGCGGTGACCCG
This sequence comes from Amycolatopsis sp. NPDC051128, assembly GCF_040682715.1. NCBI lineage: Bacteria > Bacillati > Actinomycetota > Actinomycetes > Pseudonocardiales > Pseudonocardiaceae > Amycolatopsis > Amycolatopsis sp. NPDC051128. The sequence goes on from NZ_JBFBBN010000003.1 coordinate 34,842, forward strand.
GCCAGGCGACCAGCCGTGGCCGTCCTCAGCGCTGAGGTCGGTCAGTGCGAAGCGCGGGGCGGGCCCGGGGGCCCGGTCGCGGACGAAGATGTCCGAGTGCCCGTTCGTGTCGTCCTCGACGAGGTTCGTCGCCTCGCTTTCGAACGCCACGTACTTGCCGTCGGTGCTGATGGACGGGAAGTCGCTGTAGGCATCGCCCACCTGGCCGCCGAGCGCACCGGAGACCTTGTCCGTCTTCGCCGTGCGCAGGTCGCGCACGAACACGTCGGACGCGCCGTCGCCGTCACCGGGAACGAGGTTGCCGGCGAAGCTGAAGAACGCGACCGCGGTCCCGTCCCCGCTGATCCGCGGGCTCGCCGAATAGGCGTCGGCGCCGCCGGCCCCGCTCGCCGCCTGCGACACCAGCGTGTTCGTGTGTGCCTGCCGGTCGTGGACGTAGACCTGGGAGGGCCCGTCGGACGGACTGACCACGTAGGCCACCTTCCTGCCGTCGGCACTGATCGACGGCTGCGTCGCCTCCGCCCCGCCCGGCGCCGGGATCACCTCCGTGGTCCCGGTCTTCCGGTCACGCACGAACACATCGCGGTGTGCGTTGCCGCTGCCGGGCACGAGGTTCTCCGCGCCGCTTTCGAACACGACGAACCGCCCATCGCCGCTGACGCTCGGCTCGAGCGAGTCACCGTCCGTCGGCGCACCGCCGACGCCCGCCGAGACGAGTTCGGTGGCCCCGGCCACCCGGTCACGCAGGAAGATGTCCTGCTTCCCGTTCGTGTCGCCCGGCACCAAGTTCGTGGCCTGGCTGAGGAAGACCGCGTAGCGGCCGTCGGTGCTGAACACCGGCTGCCCGGACAGCCCGTCGGCCTGCTTCTTGTCGGAGGACATCGAGATCAGCTCGGTCGCGCCCGTCCGGCGGTCGTGCGCGAACGAGTCGGGTATCCCGTTGCCGTCGCCCGGCACCAGGTTCGTCGCGCCGCTGAGGAAGCCGACGTACCGTCCGTCGGGGCTGATGCTCGGGCTGACCGACCACGCGTTCGCCCCGCTGCCGTCCGGTGCCGTCGTGATCCGTTCGATCGCTCCGGTGCGCCCGTCCCGCGCGAAGATGTCCATGTCGTCGTTGGTGTCGCCGGGCGCGAGCTCGCCGGACGCGCTGGCGAACGCGATCACGCCGCCGTCACCGCTCATGGCCGGCCAGAAGGTGTGGGCGTAGATCTGCCCGCCGTCACGGGTCATCGAGACCCCCTGCGTCGCGGGCGGCCGCGGCAACGCGAAGTCGGCTGTGGCGGGCCAAGGCCGACCGGTCACGACGACCTGCCGCGGGGTCGTGACCGAGATGCCTGCCGCCGAAGCGGCTACCCGGTAGGTGCCTTCGGGCACGTTCTGGAGGGTGTAGCGGCCGTTGCCGTCCGAGACGGCGGTGAGCTCGTCGAGCTCGTCGAGCACCCGGACCGTCGCGCCGGGCACCGTCGAACCGGTCGGGCACGACGTAGCTGTCCGGCCAGCTCGCCGGGGCGTCCGCCCAGTCCTTCTTCCGCACGACGCCACCGCACGAGAAGTCCGGCACGTTGTCGCCGTCGTCCGTCGCGCCGACCCCGGTCGACTCGAAGACGTTGCCGGGCGCCGCCGAACCGCCGGGGACGCAGTCGTTGCCGATGGCGAACGCGGGGAACGCGCCGGCCAGGTGGATGTTGCGGGCCGGCTCGACCATCTCGCTGCTGTAGCCCTCTTCGCCGAGCGACATGCTCACGACGTTCGCGGGCTTACCCGCGGGTCTGCCGTCGGCGTCGTACGGCGCGATCGCCCACTGCATCCCGGCGATCACCTGGGCCAGCGTGCCGGATCCGCCCGGGATGACGAGCCCCGCCATCAGCTCCGCGCCCGGTGCGACGCCGATCTGCGTGCCGGAGCTGCGCCCGCCCGCGATGGTGCCCGCCACGTGGGTGCCGTGGTAGGAGCTGTCGTGGGGTGTGGAGCGCACCGGCGAGCCGTCCGGACCGAACTCGAGCCAGCCACCGGGGTGCGCGGCGTTCGCCGGGTCGTCGCTCACCAGCTTGCCCGCGAGGTCGGGGTGGGCGGTGTCGATGCCGGTGTCGAGGATCGCCACCCGCACCCCGGCGCCGGTGGTGCCGTCTCGCTGGACCCGGTCGGCGCCGATCTTCGACACCCCCCACGCGACGGCGGCGTCGGTCTTGGCCTGCTTCCGCTGCGGCTCGGTCGGCGTCTTCAGCGTGAAGTTGGGGATGACGCGCTCGACCAGCGGCAGCGCGGCGACGGAGTCCAAGGTGGCCGGGGTGGCGCGGACGAGCACCATGTTCTTGAGCCAGAACGTGCTCACCACCTGGTCGCGGCGGGCGCCGACCAGGTCGACGACCGGGGCTTGCATGGCCTTCGCCGAGTCGGTGAGCGTCCGTCGCGCGGCGTCCGGGGAGGACGGTGCGAGGCCCCGGTCCTTCAGCACGACGACCGCCTCGAACCGCGTGCCCGGCCCGGAACGGGCGCCGGCGATCCGGTCGAGCAGCTCCTTGGCGATCTTGTGGTGCGCGGCTGTCGGGGCTTCCGGTGCGGCGGCTGCCGTCGCCGGCAGGGCGCCGAGTGACCCGGCGGCGACGAGCACCGCGAGGGCCAACCGGCGGCCACGGGTCCGCGAGGCGGACAGGGACATGGGGAGACTCCTTCGCTCCGTCAGGTTCCGGCGGACAAGCGAGACGGCGCGCCCCGAGCGAGGTTGCGCGCCGTCGACGTCAAAACGGTGCATCAGTGATCAACACATGACAAGGTCATGGAGGCGGCGGATTCCCGTCAGCTGTCGGAAACCCGACAGGGAAAGGGGCGGCGGTGCTGGAGCCGATCGGGCTCGGTGACGCGGACGAAGCGATCTACGACGCGCTGGTCCGGCGCACCCGGGCGACGGTCCCCGAACTCGCCCAGGACGCTCACTCTTCACTGCCGGTGACGCGGCGCGTGGTGCGGACGCTCGTCGGGCTGGGCCTGGCGACGCGGACGGCCGGGCGGCCGTCGCGCTACGTCGTCGTCCCGCCGGACCGGGCGATCGAGGCGGTGCTCCGCGAACGCGAGGCCGCGCTGCGCGACACGCGCCGCCACATCGGCACGCTCATGGAGATATACCGCGCGAGCACGCGGTTCGCGCACCCCGGCGAGCTGGTCGAGGTGATCACCGGGCGGGGCGAGGTCAACGAGCGCTGGGGGCGGATGCAGCAGGACATCCGGGTGCAGATGCGCGGGTTCGACCGCCCACCGTACGCCGCGCCACGGGGGGCCTCGGACTCGAACGAGGTCGAGCTGGGGCTGCTCGGACGCGGGGTGAAGTGCCGGGTGGTCTACGACAAGAGCGCGATCGAGCTGCCCGGGCGCATCGACGACATCGAGCTCGGCATGCGGCACGGCGAGCAGGCCAGGATCGACGGCGACGTCCCGATGAAGCTCGCGATCGCCGACGACCGGCTCGCGATCATCCCGTTGATGCGGCCCGGCGACCCCGCACTCACCGCGTCGTACCTCATCCACCCGTCACCGCTGCTGGACGCGCTGATCGCGTTGTTCGAGGCGGTGTGGACACGCAGCGTGCCGGTGCGGCTCGGTTCCGCCGGCGGCTCTGCCGAGCCCGGCGAGCTGTCCGCGGCCGAAGCGAAGCTGCTGATGCTGCTGGCCTCCGGCGCGACCGACAAGGCAGCCGGGCGGGCGCTGGGCTGGAGCGAGCGGACCGTCCAGCGCCACGCCACCAAGCTCATGACGCGGGTCGGGGCGCAGACCCGGTTCCAGATCGCGATGGAGGCCACCCGGCGCGGCTGGATCTGAGGGCCTGCTCCTCTCGGCGTCGATGGACCGGCCGGCCGGCCTCGGTGGGACGATCTATCCCCACACCCACAGCAGGTGCCACGTCGGGCGGGTCGACCTGTTCCCGATACTGGGGCCAACGACCGGCGAGCGGCCTGCCCGCTGTGAACGGCAAGACGCCGCCGCTGGCACTGTGTGGCTATGCCCCAAGGCCGGGCAGTTAGCTGCGGCAGAGAGCTGTCAAGCTGCCCGGTTGGCCCGGTTTCAGGTTCACGGCCTTCCGTCCAACTCCGCCACGCCTACGGGCTGGACAGCGCGAAGCTGACCGGCGAGGGACAGACGGTCGCGGTGGTCTCACCGTCCATGGACACCCTGGAACACGACGTGAACACCTGGTCCGAGCACGTCGGCACTCAGCCGTTGCGCCCCGGCCAGCTCACCGTGGTGCCCACCCCAGACGGTTCGCCAGCGCAGAGGCCGGGCGGCGGCGGATTCATCGGCATGATCGAAAACGCACTGGACGTCGAAGCGGTGCACGGCATGGCACCGAAAGCCGACATCATCTCCATGATGATGGCGCAGCCGAGGGTCACGAGGGCTCGGTGGATGTGGTCGCGGGTCTCCCAGCGGATACGCAGGCGGCTGAACCAGTGCGGCAGCGCGAGCGTGCCCTCCACTACCCGGCCGATCCGTCTCATCGCCGCTAGGGCCGATTCTCGTGGAGGTGCGCTGCTGCCGGTAGTCCGCCTCTGGACCGCTGCTCGGTCAGCTGCGCACCCCATCAATCAGGTGCCGATGTGCGACGGCTGAAGACCTCACGGCGTTCTTCACCCCGTGCGGTTGAGAGCGATTGTCCTCGCGCCTCGTCGGCGAATCGGTCGTTCCTTGACCGAGCCGATCACCATTCGGGCTGCGCACTGGAAACTCTGCCAGGTCGCGCGGCGCGGATGGACCTCCCTGATCAACGCCGTCGTCAGCTGCACGGCGTGGTGCTGATGCTGGCCGCGCGGCCCCGAACTTCGTCGTGCTGGCCGTGATCGTGGTCCCGATCGGTCTGGTCACGCAGGTGTTCAACACCACGGCCAACTCGCACCTGCAACTCACCGCCGGCCCCGAGCTGCGCGGCCGGGTCATGAGCCTGTACGCGCTGGTGTTCATCGGCGGGCTGCCCGTCGGCGGCCCGGTCATGGGGTGGATCACCGACCGCGTCGGCCCGCGCGGCGGCGTCTTCATCGCGGGGGCGATCGCGGTGGTGGCGGCGGCCATCGTGTGGCGATGCCTGACTACGGCCGACCGCAGGCAGTCCCGGTCCCGTGCAGCGGCCAAGTCGTCCGTCGTCGGTGATTGAGCCACCCGGCCGGTGAGTCTCAGGCGGCACCGGGAGGTCCACTGTGGACCTCCCGGACGGTGGATTCCGGAGCCGGGAGGCCAGGCGGCCCGTGCCAGTACAACTGGCAGGAATCGCTCAAGTACAGCTGCCCGCCGATGCCGTCGCCCCGGATGTCCAGTTTCTGACAGATGTCATGACGAGGTGGTGGACAACGTCGCTACCAGCGGGAACTCTGGTTGATCATCGTTGAGGGCATGACGAAGCAGACCCTGACCGACCCCGACGTCCGCGAGAAGTTGCACATCGCCCAGGTGCTACTCGGTGGCTACGTGGCAGTGAGCGTGCTGACCCTGCTGGCGATCGTGGTGTTCAGTGGCAATCCCGACATTGTCACCGATGCGGTGTGGATCCGTGGCTCGATCCTCGCCGTCGCTTCGCCGATCACCTTCGCGCTCGGTGTGTCCATGGCCAAGGGCTCGCGGAGCAACTACCGCAGGGTGCAGATCATCGCGCTGGCCCAGGTGGTGGCGGTCGTCGTGATCGAGTCCATCCCCGGTTCCTTCCCGCTCTGGTTCAAGATCGAGAATGGTGTGTGCGGTGCGCTGCTGGTCGTCGTCGTCCTGGTGACCTTCGCACGGACCGTGCGCACCGCCTTCGCGGCGTGAGCGCATCCGCGCAGGTCCAGCCGGGTGGCGGTACGGTCACCGACGTGGACGAGCGGCTGGAATCCGAGGAGTTGCGTGGCCTGGACGAGCGGCGCCGGCTGCTGCTCTCGCTGGGCATGCTCTGCTACCCGTTCCTGGCCGGTGCCGGCGTCGCCCAGCGCACGCGCGGCGCCGGCCTCGTCGTCGGCTACCTGCTGCTGGTGGCCGTCTCCGCTTGCTACCTGGCCATCGTGGTGGCCTCGATGCGATCGGCGTGGCGGGCCTACTGGTGGCTGCTAGCGGTGATGACGGTGCTGGCGGTGCTGGTCGCGCCGCTGGCTCACGAGACCGTGCTGGTCCTCACCGCGGTGATCGTGCCGGCAGCGGCAGCGCGCGTCGACGGTCGAGCGGCGCTTGGTCTCGTGGGTCTGGGCGCCGCAGGGTGCGTCGTGGTGCCGATGCTGGTGCCCGGCTGGAGCACCGGCCCGGCCTGGTACTACGCGGTGGCCGTGGTGTTCACCGCACTGTTGGTCCACGCCTTCAGCCGCACCGCTACGGCCAACCTGCAGCTGCGCGAGGCCAGGGCGGAAGTGGCCAGGCTGGCCTCGGAGGCCGAGCGCAACCGGATCGCCCGCGACCTGCACGACCTGCTGGGCCATTCGCTCACCGCCATCACCGTGAAGAGCGGTTTGGCCCGACGGCTGGCCGTTGGCGCACCGCCTGCGGCGCTGGCCGAGATGGAATCGGTGGAGCAGCTGGCCCGCCAGGCATTGACCGACGTGCGGGCCGCAGTGTCCGGTTACCAGGATGTCACGCTCGCCGGCGAGCTCGCCCGCGGCCGGGAGCTGCTGCGGGCAGCAGGGGTCACCGCCGACCTGCCCACCGCCTACGACGGGGTGCCGCCGGAGCGGCAGGAGCTGTTCGGCTGGGTCATGCGGGAAGGGGTGACGAACGTGGTGCGGCACGCTCGGGCCAGCCGGTGCACGGTCGAGCTGACCGCGTCCTCCGTGGAGGTGCGCGACGACGGGGTCGGCGGTCCGGCCGGCGCGGGGTCCGGGCTGGCCGGCCTGCGGGCCAGGGTGGCCGCTGCCGGTGGAGTGCTGACCGCCGGCCCGACGCGGCCCCGTGGGTGGTCGCTGCGGGTGGAGGCGTCGGTATGACGATCCGGCTGCTGCTCGCCGACGACCAGGAGCTGATCCGACAGGCACTGCGCGTGCTGCTCGACCTCGAACCGGAGTTCGAGGTGGTGGCCTCGGTCGGCCGCGGCGACGAGGTGACCGCCGCGGCGCTGGAACACCGCCCGGACGTCGCGCTGCTGGACATCGACATGCCCGGGTTGGACGGGCTCGCGGCGGCCGCCGTGCTCACCGCACAGGTCCCCGACTGCCGCGTGGTCATCCTGACCACCTTCGGCCGCACCGGCTACCTACGCCGGGCCATGGAGGCCGGTGCCGTCGGGTTCGTCGTGAAGGACGCCCCGGCCGACACACTCGCCGATGCCATTCGGCGGGTAGCGGCTGGCGAGCGGGTGGTGGACCCGGTGCTGGCCGCGGCCACGCTGGCGGCCGGCCAGTCGCCGCTCACCGCCCGCGAACGCGACGTGCTCATCGCCGCCCGCGCCGGCGCCACCGTGGCCGAGATCGCGGCTCGGCTGTACCTCGCCGAGGGCACCGTGCGGAACTACCTGTCCGGGGCCACCACCAAGACCGGCACCCGCAACCGGATGGAGGCGCTGCGAGTGGCCGACGAGCGCGGCTGGCTGTAACCGCTCACACACCCCGTCGCCGCCCGACCAGTCGGCCAGACAGGCCCGAGCGGCACCTGGTCCTGGTCGGGGAACTGGTGTCGACCAAGGTCGGGAAGGGCGACAAGAAGGCGCTGCGGGCCGACATCGCCGAGAGGCTCGGCACGGTGACCGCGTGAAGCACGACGTCTCCCGGACGCTGCCGTGGATGCGTCAGGGCACGGAACACTTCCTCGCCGTCGTGGCGTCCCTTCCGGACGGTGAGTTCCGCGCGGCGAGCCGGGGTCCTCAGTTCCGGCCACGGCGGCCGGGTGACCAGCTGCAGCCCCGGCGGCGACCGCTGGTCGGTACAGGTCGCCCTTGATCGTATGGATGTCCGGTTGAACCTGAGTCCCGACGCTGGCTGCGGCCGCATCAAACTCCCTAAGCGCCCGACTCCGGCCGAGACTCCGCGGTGCCCGTCACTGCGGCGAGCGCGACCGCCGCGATCATGACCATGCCGAAGCTGATCAGTCCCATGAACAACGCGATCGCGCCGCGCAGCGGAATCGCGAGCCACAGCGCGAACTGTCTGCGCGGGGACCCGCGAGCACGGCGCAGGCGATGAAGAGCTCCGCCGCCATCGTTGCCCAGGCGAGTGCCGTGGCCGGCCAGCCCCGTAATGGTGTCGTGGCGGGGGAGTGGGGCCAGGAACGGACCGCCTGTTATCACGGGGAAGCGTACGTCTGCTGCATGGCGGCGATCACGGTCACGGAAGCGGATCGTCGCCCTCGGCAACGACTCCTCTTAACTGTATAACGCCCTATGCGACGGGCGATAAAGAATTCCGCATTCGCGGTGTCTGCTCCGTTCTAGAAATCACACAGAAACACACAAGCGAAGCACTGAGCGCCGCTCAGCTTTTGTGGTCGACCGCAAGGGGCGATGATCACGCTCGATCGGCGCGACGGGGAGCGTCCAGGTTCCGTCCGCTCGAATGCCGGGGAAGCAACCGTCCCTGCCGCACGAGCTCGCCGAGTTGGCCCGGCAGTGGGAGCGGCACGTCATCGAGGTCGCCGCCGGACGCGCCGACGGGCACGACACCGCGCCCGCTGTTCGATCCGAGTAGCGCGACGGTGCGGGAAACGGCGAGGGCCGCCGAGCTGACCGCGGCCGGCAGGTCGCCAACTGGCCGATCTACGTCGCGCTCGCGGTGATGAGCTTCCGGTTGCCCGGACACTTTCTGTTAGCTGGGGGGTGGGGATAGGTCGATGCGGAGCCAGGTGTGGTCGGTGGTGGTTGAGTCGAGGTAGCGGATCAGGTCGTCCTGTCGGGGTTGGCCGAAGACCAGTCGGTAGGCAGTGATCGTGCGGCGCAGCCGGCCGTATCGTTCGGTCTCTTTGCTCAGTGGTAGTGCGGGTACGTAGCGCTCGATGTGGGCGCCGTCCTTGAGCGGGTACACCCAGTAGGGGACCAGGTCGCTGTCGCCTTCCGGGCGGTCGGCTGCGGCACGGTCGAACAGGTAGGTCCAGGGGTCGGCTGCTGTCGTCAGTGCGGGTTCGGCGCCGAAGCGTTGGGCGACGTTCTTGCGCACGGCGTGTCCTTTGAACCGGTGGACGCGTCCTTCGCGTTGTTCCAGGTCCACAGGGTTGCCGGGCAGGTTCCAGTGCACGACGGCGTGGCAGTAGGTGTGGAAGTCCAGGCCCTCCTGGCCCACCGAGGTCGAGGCGAGCACGAACGGCGCGAACGGTGAGTTGAAGGCGCTACGAACGTGGCTCTCGCGGACCACGGTCTTGTCCTCGTCCTGCCCGCGTCCGAATCGGACGGCCAGGTTGACCCGCATCAGGTGCCGGGCCGTGACCACGTGGCCGTCGGTGAGACGAAGATCGTCGACTGCGTTGGTGACCGACCGAATCCGGAGTGCGTCAGCGACAGCCGGGGCGATCTTGGAGGCCCTCGTGGTGGGGTCGTCGCCTTGCAGGCCTTCGCTTTCCACCAGGGTGTGCACGTACTCGTCGAGGACTGCTGTGAGGCCGCCGGCCCAGCAGTGGTCGAGGACCGTGGTCCAGTACCGATCGGCGTCCTCGTCGCTGGTGGCGCGGAGCAGGGTGACGGTCTCCGGGCGGTTGAACAGTGACCGCAGACCCCACGACATCGTCATGGCGTGCGCGCGGATGTCGACGTTGTCGAGCGCCTCGGTCGCTCCGCAAACCCGGGACAGTGAGCGCAGCGCACACACCCCGGGGCCGGCGACCGCGAGCTTGACCAAGACGTCGACCAGGTCGTCCGGGCGGCGGCCGAGAGTGGCCGGGTCCAATTGTTGGGCGAGTTGAACGTGTGCCCGCAGTTGGCCGACCGGCTCGTCGCTGTCGTCGTCACCCCGGCTGAACATGGTCGGCAGCAGTGGCCGTTGGGCACCGCCAAGGTGCTCAAGGTCGAGCAGGAACGGCGCGGCCCAGTACCACCGCTGGTCAACCGCCTGGTCAGGGTTGCCGTCAGGCAGGTCGTCCAACACGCGGACCACCTCGGCGCGGACCGCGTCGCGCAGCGCCGCGCCCGGCAGCGGGAGCGGGAGTCCGAGATGCTGGGCCGCTCGCAAGGGATCACCGAGCCGGGCCAGCGTCGAGCTGGCATAGAGCAGCGCCAGGACCGGCATCCCGGTCAGGCGCCCTCCGGATTCCTGGAAGCGGAGCAGCGGCGCGGGTCGGTGTTCGTATCCCCGGCTGGTCAGCCCGGCCGCGTCCAGCGCCCGCCGCTCGGCCTCGTAGCTGAGCACCACCGAGATCGCTTTGGGCACGACTGTCCAGGCGGAGAACACCATCCGTTTGGTGAAGGCCCGTAGTCCGCTGTCCGCATAAGCCCCGCCAAGGTCGTAATAGGGCAATGCGGGCGGCAGCCAGGCCAGCCGCCACACGCCGCGGTCGAGCACATCGGTGATGAGGCCGCGGAGCTTCGCGTTGGCGGGATGGAGTTGTCGGTAGGACCGGATGTCGTCCCAGTCGAGCACGTCGACCGGGTGCTGGAACAACGCGGCGAGGTTGGGATCGAGCCGATCGATGCGTTCGCTCAGTTTGCGTTTGATCTTGTAGTTGTCCATCAGGTTGAACAGGTAGCTGGCAGAGCGCCAGTACTCGATCATGTCAACGGGCTCGACCAGATGGGCGACGTCGTCGGTGAACCGGTAGGCCCGTACGTCTTCCGGCCGCAGAGCCACATCCGGCAGATCGCACTCGGCGATCATCGCGTCGCGGTCCGGGGTGACTGCGAGTCGTTCGGTGCGAGACATGACCCGGCGGAGCTCCTGTTCCACCTCGGTCTTCGCCTTCCGGGCGACGTCGGTGTTCTCGCCGACCAGCAATGACTGGCGGATCGTGTGCATCCGCTGCCCGATCCCGTAGGCCCGGTCCGGTCCGGCCAGGAACTCCACGGTGGACAGGAAGTCGGCGTAGTGGTCGTCACCCTCCGGCTCGTCGGGCAGGGTGTACATCTTGTACGGCGTCGCCGACAGCAGCAGGACCCGTGCGTCGGAGTGGTCGAACAGTGCGTGCGCGAGGTCGGCGCCGGGGTTCGCCGGATTGAGCAGATCCTTGAATCGCTGGAACTCGTCCAGGATCACCAGGTCTGGCTCCAATGCGTGCACGGAGGCGTGCGCGACATGTTGGCGCAGTGCGCCGATGAGCTGGTAGCGGTCTCGTTTCACGGCCGTGCTCGGCTCGCCGAGGCGCCGGTCGAACTGGTCAACGCATTCTTCGATCTCCTCACGCAGTGCGTAGCCGTTGCGCGTGGCGGTGGCTAGGCGATCGTGGAATGCCTGCACTGTGCCGGTGTCGAGGCGGCTTCCCTTGGATGCGTGCAGACCGGCTTGGAATCGGTCGAACCCGACCCCGCCGCGGAAGAAGTTCGTCCACTTGGGAGAACCGACGGCGTCGCGACCCCACGCTTGGGCGAGCAGCTCGTACAGCAAGATGCGCTCCTGCTGGCGGCCGCCGCTGTCGCCGATGTGGAACGAGGTGCCCGGGGTGAATGACACGAAGTTCACCTTGCGGCTGCGCAGCTCGCCGAGCGCTCGGGGCAGCATGGTCAGCCGGTCGGCGTGGTCGACCTGCATCGTGTCGCCGAACAGGTTGAGGCGGCTGAGGTTCTGCCGGGCGATCTGGGCGTTGGAGCAGATGTAGACCACGTCGATCCGCCGTACCGTGTCCCACAGGTGGTCCAGGGTTTTGGCGATCGTGCCGCGGGCCACCATGGTTTTGCCGAGACCGACCTCGTCGGCGACCAGGAACCGCTTCGCGTGGTCGGAGTCGGTCCACAGTCGACGGTGCACGTGTTCCACGGTCGCCCGTTGGAAGTCCTTGAGCTTGGACATCTCCGCCGCGAGGTCCGGCCGTCGTACCTGCTTCACGTCATGACCTCCTGATGGACCTGCCACACGACGTCCCAGATCTCCTCGAGATGTTCCGGCATCAACTCGACGCTGTCGGGCAGCTGGCGCAGGTCCTGGATGAAGCTCTCGATCCGTCCCAGTGCCTCGATGTCCCGACCGGCCGCGCGGACCATCGGCTCCAGCAGTGCCTGGCTGGTCACGCCCGAGCCGACCGGCCGCGAGCCCTCCGTAGTCTCCGGCACGGTGGATGACGAGCCCAGCGCACTGGGATCGGCGAACAGCAACAGCAGGTACCGCAGCACGTCAGTCTTGGACCGCAGCAACTCGCCGAGCACGCTGTGTCGCCGCTCGGCCGGATCACCGATCAACTCGGCGCGTAACACGCACGACCGGCAGGCCTGTGCATCGCCGGTGCCGAGTTCGGTTCGCACGGCGACGAACGGGGTGACCGAGATCAGGCCGTGCGGACCCCAGTCCAGTGTGGATCCGACGTCGAACGAGCGGACGTGCACGTCGGACAGGGTGATCGGCCAGAGTTCAGTGACGCCCGGAGATGGTGGAGGCTGCGAGAAGGTCAACCGCAGGCGCACCCGGCCCCCCGGCTCGCTGGAAATGGTCATCCGGGGACCTGCCGCGGCCAGCGTGCGGTGAAAGTCCTCGATGAGCCGATCGTTGTGCTCGTTGGCTGGGATGGCCGGCTGGGCCGCCGGCGTGTAGGGCGCCAGCATCTTCTCCAGCCCGGGAGACTCGGACGTGCCGGTCAACACCGCCGCCGTGCCGCACGTTGACACCGGGCCGCGGAGTTGTACCTCGAACTCCACGTTGCCGCCGAACCCCGCGCCGGTGGCGTTCGCGGATCCGGTGACCACGACCGCGTCGTCGCCGACATCGAACACAAAGGTCTTGGCGTGCAGCCCATCCGAGACGCGACCCCACTCGTTGGTGACTGTGCCGGGATGGTCGGCGTCCTCGTCGATGCCGACTTCGGCCAGCCGTTGCAGGGTGGAGGCCTGGTCGCCGGGCCGGCGCCAGTCGGCGATCCGGTCGAAGGTCTCCGGGCGCGACACCACGTGCAGCGCCGGTGTGACAGTCTGCAGCCTGCGGAGCGTGCCCATATCCAGGAACGGCGAGATCACCAGCACCCGGTCCGCCACCGGGGGGAACGGCCACACCGGCCCGGACAGCCCGACCGGCAGGAACCGTGCGTCGTGAAACCCATCTGGCGCCACGAGAGCGGCACCGGCAATCGTGTCAGCCAGCGAGTTTACCTGAGCCAGGCGATCCTCAGGTAGTGCGCGCAGCGCCAGGCCAGGCATCGCCCGCAGGAATCCGGCGAGATCCTCGGCTCCGGCGACCGGTACGCCCGCCGTTTCTGCCTCGTCCAGCCGCAGCACCACGTCCCAGGATTGGTCGAAGGTCAGGTTCCGGCTCAGACACAGCACCCGGTGCCGATACGGCTGGCCACCGGTGGGATCGACGAACCGCACCACCCACAGTTTCGGGTGGAAGGCCCGGGCCGGATCGGGTGGGCGCATTTCGTGTACGCAGTCCTCGGCGAACGCGAGGATGCGGTTGTAGCTGGGCGGCACGTGGATCGACCCGGCCTGGCAGAACACGGTCGTGCGCTCGGCGTAGCGGCGGACCGCCTCCAGCAGGCGCAGCGGGTCGATCCGGTCGAGGTCGGTGGTTTCGGCGAGTGCGAACGACATCGGTGCCAGCAGCAGCGCGGTGAGGTCGAGGGAGAAGGTCGTGGTGACCGCGACGTCCACCCGGTAGCCGTCCGGTGGGCCAAGCGCATCGGTGAGCAGGGAGCGGGTCTCAGGGGCGAGCATGAGCGGCCTCCGTCCGGGCAAGGTGGAGGTCGTTGAGCAGTCCGCGGGTCACGGTCCACCGATAGTCCAATGGGGACAGTCCGGACTCTCCGCGCCATCGATCCAGCGCGGCGTCGTTGCGCAGCCGGGCCCGCCCACCCTTGATCTGCACCTCACGTTCGGTGACCAGCGTCCGCGCCCGCGAACCGTCGACCGGCTCCCCCGACTCGACCAGACTCAGCCAGGACTCCACGAACCGCTGGGTGAGCGGGGACAACCTCGGGTTGCGGGCCGAGACCAGCCGCCACAACTCAGGCCGTGACCAGCCGTCGAGCGGCCGCTCCCGGCGAAGATCGTCCTGCCAGCCGGCCAGCCTCTGGCTATACCGCTCGCCCGAGGCCCCGCCGACACGTTCGGCCAGCATCAGGTTATACAGCAGCACCGCGCCGTAGATCGCCCAGCGGAAGCGCCGGCCGTGATCGACTGCCTCGCGCAGAGCCAGCGGGAACTCACCCAACTGCTCGTGCCGCCAGATGGACTCGGCAGAGGTGGACCGCCCATGCTGCGTGAGCCAGGCGATCAGCGACCCTCGCGTGGACGCTGCCATGTAGTCGGCGAGGATGCCGGCTTCGGCAGGTTCCAGGTCGAACGTGGTGGCCTCAAAGAGATCCCCCGGGGGCGGCGGCAGGTGCATCGTGAACCCGGTGTCGCCGTGTGCCCGCGCGATCCCCGGATCGTCCGACTCCGGCTCGAACGAGCGCAACGCGGCCTGTCCGCGCGCCTTGCGGAAGAAGCCGTCGATGCTCGTGTCCCAGGTCCGGATACCGAACCGCAGAGTCGCCGCCCAGTAGGCCGCGCTGGGCATGCGCTTAAGCTTGTCCCCGGCCTGCTTCCCGATCACCCCGTCTGTCTGATTTCCCCGCAGCAGCGCGCGGATCAGCCGAATCTCCCGACGCCGCAGCTCGTCGGCCGCCTGATCGGGCCGCATACCCGACCGAGCGACCGAGTCCACCAGCCACGGCACGAACAGCAGATACCGCAGCCGGGTGTGCAACACCGACGTACCGGGGAACAGCGTGTCGGCGATGGCATCACGGATCGACCCGATACCCAACTCGTCGACGGTGCTCTCATCCTTGAACAGCTGCACCACCTGCAACATCCGCCTGCGCTGCTCGTCATCACCGTCAAGCCACGCCAAAACCGATCCCATGACACCTCCCGAATATCGCATCGCTGTCAGGCCTGGTGATTGCCATCATGGACAGGTCACGCCGCTCTCCGGATGATCGCCAGACTGGCGAAGTTGGCAATACGGAGGAGTTCTTCCATAGCGTCTTCCAGGGCCCCTTGAACTCACTACACTGAGCGTTAGCCAACGCGTTCATCGGATACACTGCCGCGATCGCTTCGGGCATGACAGGCCCTGAAATAATGAGCACGGAAAACCGGCATCGCCGGAAGCGGGGTCTGAGCACCCGGTAGTCCACCCACCTTACCCCCATGAGCGGCCAACGGCAGTCTCTTCGACAGGCCGTCCAACTCGATCACACAACAACGGCAGCAAGGTACGCAGGTGTTCCTCACCGCATATCGGGTTCGAGCACGCAGTTCGATCTGCGGGCTCCGGGGCATGACCGGATGTTCCGACGCGCAGGGCTTGGCTGGTTCCAGCGGCCGTTTTCGGGACTTTCCGGAGGTTCTGGGGTCCGGCGTCCTGAGTGGCATGAGCGTGTTTTTCGGCGGCACGGAGGATGTCGTTGCCGAGTTGTTCGAGGAATTGGCCCACGGTGGCGAGCCGGGTTCCGGCAGCGGTGTCGGCGAGCAGTCACACAGGTCGGATGACGACGCCTGGTGTCGACGGAGTCCGTCAGGCCGCCGTCGCCACGTAACGCTCGACCTGCCAGCATCTACTGGCAGGTAGACAGCTCGGCGACACTGGGCCAACCTCGACCTTCCGCGGCACGATCATGGCCCTCACCTCCATCACCGTCACCACCGGCACCGTCGTCCACGGCCGCGCACTCACCACATCGGACGATGCGCCACGAGCAGCTCGGGAGCGTAGGGTGAGAGTGTCGCCCGGGACCCCGGTGTCTGACAGTCTGCCGGTGACGGATACACACCGGGTCGAGGCCACTATGACGACTGTCCAATATCGCCTCTACGCGTCCGTGCGTGACGGAGGCAGGTTCGGTTTCGCTCCCTAGCGGCGGTACCGGACCGGCGGATCAACTTCGCCAGCGTGTGGTCCGAAAAGTCGGTCCACACGCGAGTCAAGGGCGGGGCTCGACGACGACCGCGACGAGTCCTGAGGACAGACGCGTTCACCACACGGAGAAACGTCCTCCGCAACGTGTTCGAAGTTGATCATACGTGCCGATTGAGTCCGAATACAATGGGCCACTTTCACTGGGCATGACCGCACCCGCAGGTCCTTCCAGCCCGGTACGACCGTCGGGCCGCTTTGCCGAGCCTGAGAGGTCAGGTCCATATGACTAGCACAACTCTCCGCGCGCCCGACCTGCCCGCCACCGGCCAGCTTGCCATGGTCCGCGGCCGGCACTGGGTCGTCACTGAGATCTTGCCGACGGCCATCCCGTTCGACGTGAAGAGCGCTGCCGTCGGTGAGGGACACACGTTGGTCACCTTGTCCAGCGTCGAAGACGATGGCCTCGGGGAGGAACTGCGCGTCCTCTGGGAGCTGGAGGCCGGCCGTCGAGTCCTTGACGCCGCCACCCTGCCTGACCTGTCCGAAGGGCGCTTCGATGACCCGTCAACGCTGGGTGCGTTCCTCGACGCACTCCGATGGGGAGCGGTCACCAACGCCGAAACCACTGTTCTGCAGGCGCCATTTCGTGCTGGTATCGCGATCGAGGACTATCAACTTGAGCCGGTGACCCGGGCATTGAGAATGCCGCGGGTAAATCTTCTCGTCGCAGATGATGTTGGACTAGGAAAAACGATCGAAGCTGGCCTGGTAATCCAGGAAATGCTTTTGCGTCACCGGGCCCGGCGCGTGATGATCGTCTGCCCCGCTCCATTGACAGTGAAGTGGAAGGAGGAAATGGATGTCCGCTTCGGGTTGGACTTCCACATCATCGACACGGACAAGATACGAGAAGTCCACCGCGAGCGTGGCCTGTACGCCAACCCGTTCCGTGTTCACCCGCACACGATTGTCAGCCTGTCGTGGTTGCGCGGGGACCGATGCCAACGCCTGCTCGCCGAGGTTCTCGGAGACGCGAGCCCAGCCCTGCCTCGGGTGATCGACCTGCTGGTCGTCGATGAGGCGCATCACTGCGCACCGCCAGGCCGCGGCAAGTATGCCGTCGACAGCCAGCAGACCCGCGCGGTCTCGCGCTTGTCGGCGCACTCGGAACACCGGCTGTTCCTCTCCGCCACACCGCACAACGGCTACCCCGAGTCCTGGTCGGCGTTGCTGGCCATGCTGGACCCGCAACGGTTCCTCCGCGGCGCGGCGCCCGATCCGATCGCGCTCAAGCAGGTCCTGATCCGCCGGCTCAAGTCTGAGCTCACCAATGCCGACGGCACCAGCCGCTACCCCGACCGGGTCGTCGAGGACATCCCCGTCGTGTACCCCGATCATGAGCGTGAGGTCCACACTCTGCTCCGGGACTACACCGCGGCTCGCAAGAACAGGATCGGCCGGACCTCGACGGCGCGCACGGGCACCAATAGAGCAGCTGACCTGGTGACGTTGCTGTTGAAAAAGCGTCTGTTCTCCAGCCCGGCGGCGTTCACCCGCACCTTCGGCCTGCATCAGGACGCCGTCGCCCGTGCCGGCCACGCCGAAGAGGTCGATCCAGAATGGGTCGACGAGCAGCGCCGCGACCTGATCTTCGGCGAGTGGGGAACAGACGACGTCTTCGACGACGCCGAAACCGCCGCCAACGACGCCGCCACCGAGGCGGCCGGACGTCCGGGCAAGGCCGAACAGATCCTCCTGGACCGGCTCGCCGCCTGGGTCGAGGAACACGGCCACGACAGCGACGCCAAGGCCCGTGCCCTCATCACCTATCTCACAGCGGTCTGCAAAAACGGCAAACCGAAGGGCCGGTGGAACGACGAACGGGTCGTTGTGTTCACCGAGTATCGCGCCACCCAGACCTGGCTGGCCGAACTCCTCGATCGCTACGAACTCGCCGACGGCGGCCGGTTGGAATTGCTCTACGGCGGCATGGACGACGACCAACGCGAACGAGTCAAGGATGATTTCCAGAAGCCACCCGACCGCCACCCCGTACGGATCCTGCTCGCCACGGACACCGCGAGCGAGGGAATCGACCTCCAGAATCATTGCCACCGGCTGGTCAACTACGACATCCCGTTCAACCCGAACCGGCTCGAACAACGCGCAGGCCGAATCGATCGATACGGGCAGACACACCGCCCTCAGATCCGGCACTTCGTCGGCTCGCACTGGCACACCGCTGCCGCGCACAGCGCCGACGCC
The DNA here is from genome assembly GCF_040682715.1 of Amycolatopsis sp. NPDC051128. NCBI lineage: Bacteria > Bacillati > Actinomycetota > Actinomycetes > Pseudonocardiales > Pseudonocardiaceae > Amycolatopsis > Amycolatopsis sp. NPDC051128. The sequence goes on from NZ_JBFBBN010000003.1 coordinate 53,003, forward strand.
GACCTGGACTTCCTTACTCGCGTCGCGGTCAAGGTCGCGACGATAAGCGAGGATCTGGGCAGCATCAACCCGGTCCTGTCGGCCGCGGTGGAGCGCCGCATGCTCGGCTACCCGGACCCGGCGTTCAACCTCAACACGATCCAGCCCAAGAACATCGCCCGGCAGGCGCTGAAGGTAGAGCGACAATTGCGCGACGAGGCTGACCGCCTACGGGCCACCCTCGCGCAGTCCGCGCACGAACTGCACTGCACCCCGGCCGATGTCGAGCGCGTGGTGCGGGTCGGCCTGGCCCTGGGCCGGCAACCGTCCCTTGTCCCCGAAAACGACGGACCGACTGGGGCTTCGATCTGGCGCGTCCCGGCGCTGACCGGATCGTGGGCCCGCACAACTGCCGGCCTGACGGATCGCGACTACGGGCAGCGCCCGATCAGCTTCGACGCCACCATCGCGGCCAGCCGCACCGATTTGGTCCTCGCCCATCTCAACCACCCCCTGGTCGCCATGGCTACCCGGCTGCTGCGGGCGGAGGTGTGGGGAGCGGGGAACCTCGCCCGCGCAGCGAGCCTGCTCATCGACGATCCACGCCTGACCGCACCAGTACTCGCGGCCTACTCCCGGCTGGTCCTAGTCGGAGCCGACGGCACACGGCTGCACGAGGAACTGTTCCCCGCGGGCGGCTGGCTGCGTGGCCGGTCCTTCGCCAGGCTCGGCGTCACCGAGCTTGCCAGCATCCTCGATGCCGCGCTCGGCCCCGACGCCCACCCCCGGCAAAGCTCCGACACAGTACGTAAACAACTCGCCGTGACCTGGCGGCACGTCGCCAGAGGACTGGACGCGGCCATCACCGCCCGGGCGAGGGAACGAGAAGCAAGCCTGCAGCGAGCATTGGCCACACGGCAGACCGAGGACGAAACCCGCACAACCCGACTACTCGACGCGTTCGAGCAGTCCCTGCGCACCGCACTCGCCCCAGAGGACACCGACCTGCAGCTGTCCTTCGCCGACATCGAGGCAGACCAGCGCGCCCAGCTCGAACAGGACAGATCCGCGTGGCAGGAACGCCTGGACGCACTGCCCGGCGAGAAGGCCAGCGAGCTGGCCGGGATTGCCCGGCGGTACGAGTCCGTCCGGGTCCTGTGGTTCCCCGCCGCCGTCGTCCACCTCGTCCCTGTTCGGAGCGCACGATGAGCCCAGCCAAGACCCGACGATTCAGCAGGCCCGGTCGGCGGGCAAGCACTACCGAATGGCTCGAACTCCTCGCTCCCGACGGGCCGTTCCTGGCCGCCCCCGTCGTCAACGAGATCTGGCCGAGCGGGCTACCGGCGCTCGACCGGGACGCGGTGGGCCACCTGCGCGACGCCAGCGGCCTGCTCGACGCGAGCCCCGGCACCCGGGACGCCTTCGTCCACCACGTTCTAGCCGACTTCCTCGGCTGGCACGGCAACTTCGCCAACAGCGGCACCGTCGCGCCCATGCTCACCACCCAGGTCCCAGAACACCACACCGACGTCCGTCCGGACTTCGCGCTCCTCGCGGAGCTCGACCAGCCCGCGGCGCGGCCGTTGCTGCTCGGTGTGATCACCGATCCCGGGGTGCACGCGACGGCCAAGCCACGAGCAGGCGCACCCGGCGCCGGCACGTGGAACACCAGCGCCGCCGACCGGCTCGCCTACGCCCTCCGAGCGCAGAAGGTTCCGCTCGGCCTGGTCACCGATGGCAGCGAATGGACTCTGGTGTGCGCCGTGCCCGGTGGTGCGACCACCACCGCGACCTGGACCCGGCATACCTGGCTCGACGAGCCTGACACGCTCAAGGCGTTCCACGCCCTGCTCGGCCGGCTGCGCTTCTACGGCGTCCCGGACGCCGAGCATCTGCCCGCGATGCTCGCCGCCAGCCTGGAACGGCAGGAGGAAATCACCGAACGACTCTCCGAGCAGTCCCAAGCCGTCGTGGAGATGCTCGTCGCCACGATCGGCCGGCTCGACGCCGACCACCGCGCCCAGCACGGCACGCCACTGCTGCCCGCGCACGTCGAACCCGCCGAGATCTACCAAGCCGCTGTCGCCGTCCTCATGCGCCTGGTCTTCCTCCTCTACGCCGAGGAACGCGGGCTCCTCCCGCTGGACGACGACACTTACGCCGCCGGCTATGCCGCCAGCACCCTCGCCGGGCAGCTCCGTGACCGCGCCGGCGACGCGGGCGAGGACACCCTCGAACGCTCCAGCGCCGCCTGGCATCGCCTGCTGGCCACGTTCCGCGCCGTCCACCGTGGTGCCCGCCATGACCAACTCAACCTCCCCGGATACGGCGGCAGCCTCTTCGACCCAGACCGCTATCCCTGGCTCGAAGGCCGAGCCGACGCCGTCGCACCACTGCAGGACTGCCAGCCGCTCAAGATCGACGATCGCACGCTCCTGCGCGCTCTCGAAGCCCTGCAATGGCTCCGCTTCGTCGGCGAGCGCCGCCGCGTGTCGTTCCGGGTCCTCGACGTCGAACAGATCGGTTACGTCTACGAAGGTCTGCTCGACCAGGACGCGCGCCGCTCCGAAGGCTGGACCCTCGGGATCGCGGCCGACAACAAGGGTGAGAAGAACGGCCCCGAGATGGCGCTGGTGGACCTCCAGCGCCATCTCGCCGCAGGTCCTGTCGACTTCGCTGACTGGCTGTCGCCGCTGACCAAGGATGGCGGCTCCAAGCGAAGTCCCGCAGCCATCAAGAAGGCGCTGATACCAGCCACTGGGTCGGCCGGCGACCACGCCTGGACAGGTGTGCTGGAGGCCTGCGGCGGAAACCAGCGGGCCGCCACCGCGATCCTCCCATTCGCCGGCCTGCTGCGACACGACCCACGAGAGCTGCCCGTCATCTACGCCCCCGGAACCCTCTACCTGACCGACAGCGAACTCCGCAGCCACACCGGTGGCGTCTACACCCCGAGGATGCTCGCCGAGAGCGTCGTCGTGAAAGCCCTCGAACCCCTCGTCTACACACCAGGGCCACTCGAGACCGAAGACAAAGCAGACTGGAAGATCCGCACACCCGAGCAGATCACCGACCTCAAGGTCGTGGACATCGCGGCCGGCAGCGGAGCCTTCCTCGTCGCCGCCACCCGCTACCTGGCCGACCGACTCCTCGACGCCCGACAGGAGCACCAACCGCGACCGGAGTCGTTGCCCGTCGACGACGAACAGCAGGTCATCGACGCTCGCCGCCGCATCCTCGACCACTGCATCTACGGCGTCGACATCAACCCCATGGCCATCGAGATGGCCAAACTCTCCCTCTGGCTCGTCACCCTCGACCGGCAACGCCCCTTCGGCTTCCTCGACGACCGACTCGCGGTCGGCGACAGCCTCCTGGGCATCACGAGCATGGACCAACTCCTCACCCTGCACCTGGACCCACAGGCCGGCAGGCGGATTCACCACGGGGCACTCCCGCTGTGGACCGCCGACATGCCCGGCCTGATCAAACAGTCCGTCGACCTACGCGAACAGATCGCCGAGGTAGACCTCATCGACAGCCATGATGGCGAGCACAAAGCACGGCTGCTGAATCAAGCCCGAGCCGCCACGGAACAGTTGGAGATCACCGCGGATGCCCTCTCCGGCGCGAGTCTCGCGGGGGGACAGGACCAGCAGTACCTGCGAGTCGCCCAACTCGCCGATACGGCGACAGTGGGAACTACCGAGACGGTCGGGTTGGATGCCTGGACACAACTTGGCGAGGAAGGCCAGTTCGGTCTCACTGACAATCAGGGCACGACTCACCAGCCCGCGCATTTCCCCCTACTGTTCCCTGAAGTCTTTGCCCGACCACATACAGGGTTCGACGCGGTGGTTGGCAACCCTCCATTCCTAGGCGGGAAGAAGATCAGCGGCGTCCTTGGTGGCGCCTACCGAGATCATCTTGTTCGGGCCGTCGCTCATGGCCGCGCCGGCAATGCCGATCTGGTGGCTTACATGTTTCTTCGTGCGGCAAGTGTGGCCGACCTCCAGCAAGGCCAACTCGGCCTCATTGCCACAAACACACTGGCTCAGGGTGACACGCGAGAGGTAGGACTTGACCAGATTGCAGCCGACGGTATTGACATTCGAGCTGCCATCAAGAGTGCCAAATGGCCCACCAAAGGTGCCAACCTTGAGTACTGTGTCGTGTGGGCTTCACGAAAGCAACGCCGGGTCGGTGTTCGAGCGACCGCCGACGGGGTATTAGTTGAAACGATCACTCCCGCTCTGGATCCGGCAGGTCGCACCATGGGGAATCCACGCCGACTCCACTCCAATCAAGGCATTGCATTTCAGGGCTCGATCGTATTAGGACTTGGCTTCACCATGACAGGGCTTGAGGCGGAGGGATTCATCAGCAAGGATCCACGAAATATCGAAATCCTCTTTCCTTATGTAAACGGCGATGATCTCAACTCTCGTCCCGACGGGGCGGCCAGTAGATGGATTATCAACTTCTTTGATTGGCCAGAGGATCGCGCGGCCAAGTATGTCGAATGCTTCGATCAGGTGGTTCGTCTCGTCAAACAAGATAGAATGGCCAAAAAACAAGCGGACTATCGACGAACTTGGTGGCAGTACGGCCGTCGCGGAAAAGCGCTCTATCGGGCGATCGACGGTCTCGATCATGTGATTGCGATTACGTTGGTCAGCAAGGTGGTTATGCCGGTCATGGTCCCTACGGGGCAAGTCTTCTCGCACGCCACGGCGGTGTTCGCGACGGATGATCTCGCGTACTTGGCGTTGCTCTCCAGCGCGCCACATTACTGGTGGGCGATCGCGCACGCTTCGACCATGCGGAATGATCTTCGGTACACCCCGTCGGATGTGTTCGAGACGCTCCCGCTGCCGGTCTTGACTGCTCGGATGCGGGCGGCCGGCAAGGCGCTGGACAAGGACCGAAGAGCCTTTATGCTGGGGCGCCAGCTCGGCCTGACGAAGACATACAACCTGATTCACGACTCCGCCGTCAAAGACGCCGAGGTTGTCCATCTGCGCCAACTGCACGTCGAGGTCGATGACGCTGTCTGCGAGGCATACGGGTGGTCAGACCTGCCACTCGGTCATGGACACCACGAGACCCGCCAGGGAGTGCGGTGGACCGTGTGCGCGGCGGCCCGTGTGGAGCTGCTCGACCGCCTGCTGGAGCTCAACCACGCCCGCTATGCAGAGGAGCAGCGCGGGAATCAGCCCAAGCCGGCGGGTCGACGCCGCGGGGGAACCAAGAAGAGTCCTCCGGATGATCAGGACGTGTTGTTCGGTGAGGAGTTGGTGTGACCGCGGCGGGCACCGTGCCTACTCCACCAACCACGGTGCCGAGCGGCGGTGACAACGCTGGAGCCGCCGCAAATTCGGCGCCGTGGACATCACGGCAGGTTCGTAGCGAGCTGGAACGGTTCCTGGTCCGAGACCTGCTGGGCCCGTGGGCCGGTGACATGGAGGAGCTGCCGGCCGGGACGATTCCATCTGAGCGCTACATCCTCGGGGTGCTGACGCCGGCGCGGGTCGCGCTGGACGCCGAGGCGACCGATGCGACGGCGTCAGACGACGGCTCCGGTGAAGGGACCGGCGAGGTGACTGCGGCCGCGGCCGCGGGGTCGATGTCGCCCGCCTCGTTGGGTCTGTCGTTCAGCGTGCCGTTGGATGTGCCGACCGTGCTGGTGAGGGCATCATGGGGCCGCTACGTCCAAGGCCCATCCCAGACACAACTGACCGAAGCGGGGACACCGCGGCTGGTATGGCAGCACGTCGCCTCGGGCGGCACTGTCCTGCTGAATATGACCGAGCCGGAGCCGTCTGGCCGCCCGGACACCGAGCAACCGGACGTGGTTGTTCGCGCCCGGTGCCGACCGCATCGCGGGTCTCGGGTGGTTGACGTCGCGATCGTGAACACCCAGCCAGAGCCGGATGATCGCCGGGATTCCGCGCGGCTGTTCCAGGTCCGGCTCGAGGTCACCGCTGCCGACGGTGCGGCCGCGGTGTTCTTGCCGCACAACGATCCGTCGCATGTGGTCGCCGACGACGTCCCGACCGAGGCGGATCTCGAGCGGCTGAGCCTGGAGATGCTGTATCGCCGAGCGCGGCAGTTCGCGGTCGGGCGCAACGCCGGGGTCAACGCCGAACGCCGCGCCGGGGACGGCTGCGCATGGCGGGTGTCGACGACGAACCTGCCCTCGTTCGAGGTCGAACAGACCGTCGCGCCCCAGGCCACCCAGGTGCCGCAGCTCGCCGGTCTCGAGGTGGAGATGCGGGTGCTGGCCAGCGCCCCGCGTGGCGAGGTCATCGCCGCGCTGCGGCCGTTGTCCGACGGCTACCGCACTTGGCTCGATGAGCAGGAGCACAAGGCCACCGCCGACACGACGCTCGCTGGGCACGGTCGTGCCGCGGCGGCGAACCTGCGCGCGGCCCGAGTCGCCGCTGACCGGATCTCGGCCGGCATCGACCTGCTCGCGGCGGACACCGAAGCGGGCAACCAGGCATGGCAGGCGTGGAAGTTCGCGAACCTCGCGATGGCGATGCAACGCGAGCACACCGAACTCGCCGTCGAACGCGCGAAGGACCCGGAACTCACCCTCACCGCCGGACTGGCCCTGGTCAACGAGCCGAGACGCAGGTCGTGGCGTCCGTTCCAGCTCGCGTTCGTGCTGCTCAACCTGCCCTCGCTGACCGACCCCTCGCACCCGGACCGAGCCCACGCCGCCGCGGCCAACGGACCTGGGCTTGCGGACCTGCTGTTCTTCCCCACCGGCGGCGGCAAGACCGAGGCCTACCTCGGACTGACCGCGTACACGTTCGCGATCCGCCGATTGCAGGGCATCGTCGGCACCGGCGCCGACGCCCGCGACGGCCGCTCGGGTGTGGCGGTCCTGATGCGCTACACGCTGCGGTTGCTGACCGCCCAGCAGTTCCAGCGTGCCGCGACGCTGGTCTGCGCCGCCGAGCACCTGCGTCGGGACGCCGCGACCGCCCAGCGCGCGGGCGGTCCACCCAACCCGTGGGGCGACGAGCCGTTCCGGATCGGCTTGTGGGTCGGCTCGAAGGTCACCCCGAACTGGTTCGACCAGGCCAAGCAGGCCCTGGACATGATGCGTGCCCGCTACGCCGGGGCCGGTGCGTCCAACCCGATCCAGGTGCTGGCCTGCCCGTGGTGCGGCCGAGTGATCGAACCCGGGCAGGACGCGGAATGCGACACCACACGGCGGCGGGTCATCGTGTGGTGCGGGGATCCCGACGGGCAATGCGCCTACTCCCGCAAGCAATCCGCAGCCTGGGGTGAAGGGCTGCCTGTCGTCACCGTCGACGAGGAGGTCTTCCGCCTCGCGCCGGCGTTGGTCATCGGCACGGTCGACAAATTCGCCCAGCTCCCGCTGCGCGGCCAGACCGGCCTGCTGTTCGGGCACACCCGGTCGATCTGCGCTCGGCACGGCTACCGTCACCCGGACCTGACGCGCAAGACCGAGTGCAAGGACGGCGGGCATCCGCGGAAGGGCACGCTCGAGGGCACCAAACCGCGGGACTGCGGGCCGCTGCGCCCACCCGACTTGATCATCCAGGACGAGCTGCACCTGATCTCCGGCGCGCTGGGCACGATGGTCGGGTTGTATGAGACCGCGGTGGAACGGTTGGGTTCCTGGACGGTCAACGGTGCCATGGTTCGCCCCAAAGTCCTCGCGTCCACCGCCACCGTGCGCCGCGCCCACGAGCAGGTCCACTGCCTGTTCAACCGCGAGCTGGCGATCTTCCCGGCGCCCGTGCTGGATGCGGGTGAGACGTTCTTCTCCACCCAGATCCCGGTCGACGACGAGCACCCCGGCCGACGCTACCTCGGGATCTGCGCACACGGGCAACGCATCAAGCAGGTGCAGATCCGTGTCGCGCAGATGCTGCTGGCTGCCGCGCAGTTGCTGTTCGACGAGCACGGCCGGGCCGCAGACCCGTACATGACGCTGGTGGACTACTTCTCCTCCACCGTCGAGCTGGCCGGGATGCGACGCCTGGTCGACGACGACATCGCCACCCGGCTGCAGCAACAGTCCCGGCGTGGACTCCGCGACCGCCGCAACCTCGAACTGCGTGAATTGACCGCGCGGATCAACAGCCAGGACATCGGCCGGTCGCTGTCCGCGCTGGCCAACACGTTCAACCCGGACATCGACTCCACCGCCGCCAAAGCCGCCGTGACCGCGCTGCTCAAGGCCCGGCGCGAGGGCCACGGACAGTCCGCGCAGGCACAGGCCACGCTCGACAGCCTGCCACGCCACGAGGCCGGCGCGAAGCCCGTGGACATGCTGCTGGCCACGAGCATGCTGCAGGTCGGTGTCGACGTGGCACGCCTGGGGCTGATGGTAGTCACCGGCCAACCGAAGAACAGCGCCGAGTACATCCAGGCGTCCTCCCGCGTCGGGCGTGACCCGCAGCGACCCGGACTGGTCGTGACGATCTTCAACTGGGCTCGGCCTCGTGACCTGGCGCATCTGGAAACCTTCGTGCACTTCCACGAGACGTTCTACGCCCGAGTCGAACCACTATCGGTGACTCCGTTCGCCGACCGCGCGATGGACCGGGGCCTGGCCGCCGTCCTGGTCTCGACCCTGCGACACGCGCTTCATGACTGGGAAGGCGAGCCGGGTGCGCACCGCGTCCCGGTGACGGGCCCTGCCGTGGACTCCGCGATCGCCTGGATCGCGGAGCGAGCCGGCGACGTCGTCGGCGACGCCGCGCACACCGAGAAGGTGGTCACGATGTGCCGCGAGCTGATGGACGACTGGGACCGCCGCCGCAAGGGCCTGGAATCAGGTGTGCTGTCCTACACCAGGCCCCAGGACAACCTTGTTCCGCTGCTGGACCCCGGCGTCGGCTCCTGGGGCACCTGGTCGGCCGGGTGGTCACTGCGTGAGGTCGAGCCCGAAACGAACCTGCTCATCACCCTGGCTGCTCCCGAAGTCGCTGAGCGGCCCGCGTGGACATTCGGCGTCGCGGACGCCGACACACCCGAGGACACCACGCAGGACGAGACAGATGTGGTCGCCGATACCGACGAGTTCGGTCAGCTGGGTACCACACCCGTCCTGGCCGCAGCAGGGGAGCCCCCACGATGAGCACTCCACCACCGGCTTGGCGCGCAGGAACAGCAGGCGCGCAGGAGAAGAATCTGCGTCGGGTCGGCAGCCAACGGCCCAACGCCATGCTGTTCTCCGACGGTGTCGGCGCGGTCGTCGACCTGCCGCACCTCAGCGTCATCGTCCAGGGCCTGGACTACTGGGACTACACGCAGGCCAACCAGGTGGAGCTGACTGAACCGCGTCTCCTGCTCCGCGTCCGACAGCTCCTCGGCACGCACGTCCGCCAACTCCGTCCCACGCCCTACCGCGAACGGGGCGAGGATCCCGACGACACCGAGGCCAACCGGGTGGGCGTCCCGGTCAGCCCGTTCCCACGCTGGATGCGGTGCTCCGGCTGCCGGTTGCTGGCCGGCATCAGCGCGTCAGGAGGAGGGCCGTTCCGGTTCGACAACGTCAACAAATACCGACCGGACGAGGCCCGTTTCGTCCATGACTGCCGGGCCACGGGACCCGGCGGGAAACGAGTCCGCCAACCCAGTGCGGTGCCCGCACGGTTCGTGATCGCCTGCACCAACGGGCATCTGGACGAGTTCCCCTACATCGAGTACGTCCACAACGGCCGCGCGTGCGCGAAGGGCCGCGAGGGACGTCTGGTCATGCTCGACCCGGGATCCAACTTCGGCTCCCAGATCAGCATCCGCTGCTCGTGTGGGGACAAGCGCAACATGAAGGACGCACTCGCACACCACCGCACGCCCGGCAGCATCGCGCTGCCCGGCTGCCGCGCCCGGCACCCCCACCTGGGGTGGTTCGACCCGGCCGGCTGCATCGCCCCCGTCCGCGCCATGGTGCTGGGCGCATCCAACCAATGGTTCAGCCTCATCGCCAAGGCGCTGTATATCCCCGACCTCGGCAGTGAGCTCGCCGCGATGGTGGAGAAACACTGGGCCCGGCTCGGGAAGGTGCACAACGAAGAGATCCTCGACTACGCCCTGACCACGACACCTGAGCTCGGCTCGTTCCGCGAGCACGACCGGAAGCATGTCTGGGCCGAGATCAGCGCCCGCAGAACAGCGGAGGCCGACGTCCCGGACGAGCCGATCGACCTGACCGCACGCGAGTACGAGGCGTTGTGCGAACCCGCCAAGGCCCGGCGTGACGACGACTTCACCGCGGACATCGTGCCCGGCCCGGATGCCTGGGCTGGGTTGATCGGCCGGGTCGTGCAGATCAGCCGCCTGCGGGAAACCAAGGCCATCGTGGGATTCACCCGCATCGACGCCCCCGAATGGGGCTCGCCGGACAGCAGCCAGAAGGCGCCGCTGAGCCGCAACAAACTGGACTGGGTGCCCGCCGCCACCACCCACGGCGAAGGGATCTTCATCGTCGTGCGCCCCGACGTCGTGCACGCCTGGGAGCAGGCCGCCTCGGTGAGTCCGCACATGGATCTCCTGCGCCAGGCGCACGGCCGGTGGCGGGACAACCGCGAGCTTGCCGGGCCACACGAGGACTCCTGGCCCGGCGACCGCTACGTCATGCTGCACACGCTGTCGCATCTGCTGGTTCGCGAGATCGCCCTCGAATGCGGCTACTCCGCGGCGAGCATCAGCGAACGCATCTACGCCAACGCCGATCGCGACGAAGCCGGGATTTTGCTCTACACATCCGCCAGCGACAGCGAAGGAACACTCGGGGGGCTGGTCCGACTCTGCGAATCCACCCAGCTCGACCGGCTTCTGCGCGCCGCGGTTGCCAACGCCCGACGCTGCTCCTCAGACCCCCTGTGTGCCGAGCACACCCCCCTCAGGACCGAAGACACTCTGCACGGCGCGGCCTGTCATGCCTGCCTGTTCGCCTCCGAAACCACCTGTGAACGGGGAAACCGTTTCCTCGACCGGCGACTCATCGTCGCCGTCAACAGCGACGAGCCGGACATCGCGGTGTGCAGCCACATCACCTCGCGGTCGAACTAGACGATGACCCACACCGGTCAGCTCCCGCCCCGACCCCTGCTCGACATCGCGGCAAGCGTGGGCCGCGCGCTGCGACCGGCCCACGCAGAACGCCTTGGCGCTGCGATGACGTCCTTCGTCGGCCCGCACGGCACCGACCACCTTGCTCACCTGGTCCCCGCCGCCGCCTTCACCCAGCAGGCAACAAGACTGTTGGACGCATGGGCCACCTACCCCGCGGTCACCGGAACAGCACTGGGGTCCGCCGTGGCCGCCGCGTCCCACGCCCACGAACAAGCCCGACGAAACCCTTCCCTGGAACTGGTCGTCAGTGGACCCGGCAGCACGGTCCTCCACGCCCGCCGGACCGAGCAGGTGCTCCTTCAACTCATCAATGAGGCCCAGCACGAGATCGTCCTGGTGACCTTCGCTCTGCACATGCACAAAGGCCTACGAACCGCGCTTGCCGAAGCCAACGTCCGCGGAGTCCGGTTGACCGTTCTCGCCGAGGACCACCAGGACAACCACACCTTCACCGGCAACCCCGGTGCTGCGCTGGCGGAGCTCATCGCACTGCGGCTGCGCTGGCCAGCCGCCCAGCGACCAGCGCTCGGAGCGGCGTTGCACGCGAAGATCGTCATCATCGATAGCTCCGTCGCCCTGATCACCAGTGCGAACCTCACCAAGCGCGCTGCTGGCGACAACTTCGAAGCTGGGCTGCTCGTCCGGGGCGGCGACATCGCAGAGCGCCTCAGCTACCACATCATGCAGCTCCGGCACGAAAGTATCCTGCAGGACGTCTGAAGCGAAAGCCGTCGGAGTGCTCGTCGGTTTTTTTGCGGTTGTTCTTCGTGGGGGATGCCAAGCAGTCGATCTACCGGTTCCGCCGCGCGGTCGACGCCCGCACCACCCTCGGCGAATCCGTCAGCCTCACCACGAACTTCCGGTCAACCACCTCCGTGTTGGGGTGGATCAACCGCGTCTTCACCCGCCTGATCACCGAAACCCCCGGCGCGCAACCCGCCTACCAACCCCTCCGCTCTCCACCGACCAACCCGAACGTGGGGTGGCCCACCTGTCGTGGTGCTCGGCGCCACCGAACACTCCGACAACCGGACCGCCGAGATGCTGCGTGCCCGGGAAGCCCATGATGTAGCCGGGTTGGTGGTCCGTGCGGTCCGCGAAGCCTGGCCCGTCCGCGACAACGGGGACGGTGGAGTGCGGGCAGTGTGCCTGTCGGACATCACGATCCCGGCCCCCACCCGCACCTCCATCACCGGGTTGGAACACGCACTGGACCAGGCGGGGGTGCCGTACCGGACCGAAGCCGCCACCTTCGTCTACTCCGCACCCGAGGTCCGGGAACTCCTGCACTGCGCCGAGGCGGTCGACGACCCCACCGACCACCTCGCCATCGTCACCACCCTACGCACCCCGATGTTCGGCTGCTCCGATGTGGACCTGTGGCGACACAAACAAGCTGGTGGCTCGTGGAACCCTGTTCACCCCACCAGTCCACGACGGACTCGTGGCCGACGGGCTCGCGCAACTCGGGCGGTGGGCGCGGTCCCGGTCCCGCCGCACCCCCTCGGAACTGCTCGAGGACATCCTCGAGCACCGCCGGGTATTGGAAACGGCGGTCGACTCACCCCGGTACCGGGAGACGTGGCGGCGGTTGCGCTTCGTGGTGGACCAGGCCCGCGCCTGTCCGAAGCCGAACACGGATCCCTGCGCGAATACCTCCACTGGGCGCACGGGCAGGCCGACGACCACGCCCGGGTCACCGAAACCGTGCTGCCCGAAACCGACACCGAGGCCGTGCGGATCACCACCATCCACGCCGCCAAAGGCCTCGAATTCCCCGTCGTCATTCTCACCGGTCTGTCCTCGCCGGGAACAACCCGACGGCCGCCGGTGCTGTGGCCACCCGCAGGTGGCTGCGAACTCAAACTCGGCGACCTGCACACCATCGGCTACCCCGACGCCGACACCGTCGAGAAGATCATGGAGGACTGCGAGGACATCCGGCTGCTTTACGTCGCGTGCACCCGCGCCCAAGACCACCTCGCCGTCTCGGTGCACCGCGGCACCCGCGCCTGCCCCGCCGCCGTCCTGGCCCACGGATGCGTCGGTGCCGACCACGAAACCTGGACCGCCCCCATCGCCGTGCACCCCCTGGATCGGGTGGCCCCGCCCGCAGCAGCCCCGCTCGTGGAGTGGGCGCAATGGGTCAGAAACCATCAGGTCGCGGTCGGTAACGGTCGCCGCCGGGAGGCCGAGTCCGCCACCGACATCGCCCACGGCCGGTCGGCCACCCCGCTGCCGACCTTCGCCCATCACGGCCTGGCCAAACAACCCCGTGACCTCGAACTCCCCCCATGGGCCAAAGGCCGGTACGGAACCGCGATCGGTCGCGCCACCCACGCGGTCCTGCAAACCATCGACCTCACCACCGGTGACGGCCTCACCGGCCTCGCCGCCTCGCAGGCACTTGCCGAGGGGGTGGCCGACGCCGCGCCAGACATCGCGGCCGCCGTCCACGCCGCCCTCACCTCACCCACCATCACCCGCGCGGCATGCCGGCCGCACTGGCGGGAAACGTATGTGGGCACGGTCGTGGACGACGTCCTGGTCGAGGGGTACGTGGACCTGCTCTACCGCGACGACGACGGCCTCGTCCTCGTCGACTACAAAACCGACACCACAGCAGACACCGACGCCCTGGCCGCCTACGCAACCCAACTACACGTCTACGCCCGAGCAATCGAAGACGCCACAACCGAACCAGTCGTGCGCTCCGTCCTGCTGTTCCTCCGGCCAACCGGTGCGGTCGAGCACACCATCACCCGTGGCCCTCCACCGCCGCCTGAACACGAGTAACGGTCAACCCGGGAGAGCACCGATGAAGCTGGAAGCAACGCGGGCGCTGGGGGAACAACACGAACCCGAAGATCAACTCAGTCGTGTGCTGACCGGCACTCAGACGTACGCCCTCCGGAACAGGCGGGCGGGTTTGCCGACCGTGCCGTCGCTGTACCGGCCGGTTTCGACGAGGTGGGGCAGCATGCGGCGCCGGAACGTGTCCTTGGCGAGGACCGCGTCGCCAAGCACTGCCGCATGCAGGCGGTGCAGTTCGCGGAGCGTGAACTCGGGCCCGATGAGGTGGCTCGGGTCGGGTCGGTCTTGGTAGGCGTCCCTGGTCGCGCCGACCGCGCCGGCCACGATCTGGTCGTGGTCGAACGCGAGACCTCCGCTGTTCCCGTCGGGCAGCACGGCGCGGGGCGGATCTCCTTCGATGGGGGAGAGGAGACATCCCGGGCGGCGTGTGGTGTCGAGTTGGTCGAAGGCGATGAGGTCGAGGTGGGCGATGCTGAGTACCCGGCCGCGGTCGTCGCGGTTGGGTTCGTCGAAGACGTGCAGTTGTTGCGGTGCGCGACCGGATACCCCGACCTTGGTGTCCAGTGCGCGCCGCACAGCCTCGCTGAGCAGTTCGTGTTCGCGGACGAAGGTGCCGGGGAGGGACCACCGGCCGGTGGCGAATGTCTCGTCACGCTGGTGCAACAGCACCATCAGACCGGTCCGCTCCGGATCGACGGTCAGCACCGCGACGTCCACCGCGACCGACGGTCGCGGATAGTCACTGAGCCGCTTGCCCGCGTTGTCTTGCCACTCCATAGTGGACAGGTTAGCGCAGATGTGCTCTTATTGATTAGCGCGTTCTTGCGCTAACTGTGGAGGTTGTGATGGATCTCGTCGACATGCATGTGGGGCGCCCCGTGACGCGGGGCGCGTTGAGCCTGTTCCCGATCTGGAGCGGGACGGCGGTCACCTCGCCCGGCTACGCGGTCCACGCTGCGGAAGTGTCGGTGGCGGAGCGGCCGGACACGCCGTCGGTGGCGGAGCTGGAGGTGACCAACTCCGGGTCCAAACCGGCGCTGGTCCTGGAGGGAGAGTTGCTGGAGGGCGGCTGGCAGCACCGGGTTACGACCCAGTCGGCGCTGGTCGCCGCGAAGGCGCAGGTGGTGCTGCCGGTGCAGTGTGTCGAGCAGGGACGCTGGGCCGGTGGCGGCGGACACGCACGGCGAGGGCGCCATGCCCCGGTCGTGGTGCGCGCCGCGCAGGGCCAGGGGGCGGTGTGGGAGCGGGTTAGCCGGTATGAGGACCGTCACGGCGGCACCGACACCCATTCGCTGCTCGCCGCGACCGACCGGGTCGAGCAGACGGCCGCGGCACTGGTCGAGGGACTGGCCCCGTTGCCGTTCCAGACCGGAGTGCTGATCGGGATCGCGGGACAACCGGTGTCACTGGAGGTGTTCGACTCGCCCCGGACACTCGCCCAGGTCTGGGGCGGGTTGTTGCACGCGGCGGCGGTCGACGCGGTGTCCGCCGCCGCGGTCGCGACACCGGGGCGGCGTGCCCGCCGGTTCGTCGCCCGGGTGGCCGCAGTCTCGGTGACGCCGGAGCCGGGTCCGGGTCTTGGCGCGAGTGGGCGAGCGAGGTCGTCCTACGTGGTGATGTCGGTGCTGGTGTGGCGGGGTCGTGCGGTGCACACGGTCGCGATCAACCCAGGCCACGACCTCGTGGCCGCCTGAACAACGAGGAGCGAACTGATGGGTCTCAACGCGAAGCAGCTTGATCGGGCGGTGGGTGCGCTGGTGGGCGCCGCGGCCGGGGACGCCCTCGGCGTGCCCTACGAGTACGGCAGCCGGCCGCTACCCGGCCCGGGCGAACCCGCCCGGATGCTGGGTGGCGGGCTGGGCGGATACGAGCCGGGGCAGTGGAGCGACGACACCGAGATGGCGTGCGTGATCGTCCAGGCCCGCAGCCGCACCCCCACCATCGCCGCGCTCTACGGAGCCCGACTGCGCAGCGTCCCCGTCGACACGGCACTGGCCGACGGGTGCACCAAATCCGTATTGCCCAAGGCCGACCCGATCAAGTCCTTCCGCGACGCACTGCACGCCACGCAAAGCCCATGAGAATCCGCAGACTTCGCCACGCCCCGGTTACTCCCTGACCTTCCCACGCGGGGATCTGCGCCGCGGCGGCACCCGCATGCCCTCCCGCTGGCTGATGCCCAGCCTGCGCGCCCTGACCGCCGACCCGACACTGCAGGCCACCGACTGGCAGCGCGCCTGCTCCCCGCACATCGTGGTGCGGGCCTCGCACGCGCCACCGAAACCAACCCACCCGCCACCACCAAAGCCGGCGACAACGGGCCGCGCTGGCCGGCCGGTGGCGATCGTGACGGCACTGCGCACACCGCTGTTCGGCGGAGAGACGGGAGAGAGTACGTGACAGCGTTCCAGTGGTGGGCTTTGCAGGACTTTTGGGACAAGGCCCCGTACGCGGTCATGGCCCTGGACCCGCAGGACGGGCTGCCTCGCCGGTTCGTTCCCGGCGAAGGGCTGGTCGACTGGCCCAGTCTGTCGATGTACGTCTTCAACGGCGAGCCCGGTGCCCACCCGATCACCGAAGACGTCGCGATCCAAATGATGAACAAGGGCGTCGGCAAGATCGATCCCAGTTTCGTCGCGGCCGCTCGCGGCAAGGCCCCCACCCTCCAGCCGCCGGCGGGGGTGGATGCTGACCCACAAAGGTGAGGAGGCGGCGCTGTCGGTTGGTGATCAGGGTCCCCATTGGCTGGTCGTACTTGCGCACCCCGGCTTCGGTGCGGACGTGGCGGCCAAGGCGCCGCCTGTCGTAGTCCGATCCAGATCAATGGCCGCAGCACACGTCCAGCGGACAGGAGTCCCACCGTGAACACCTCACACGCCGGATTCCCCGACACCCTCGCCGGTCGCCTATGCGGCGAGGGCGCATGCCGATCAGGTCCGCAAACGCAGCGTCGGCGACACCAGGCCGGGAATTCCGTACGTCAGTCACCTGCTGAGCGTGGCTGGTCTTGTCCTGGAAGATGGTGGGACCACCTCAGACGCCATCGCGGGGCTGCTGCATGACATGCTGGAGGATCAGGACCCGCACCGTGTCCGCGCCGCCGAGATCGAGCGTCACTTCGGCCGGACTGTTCGGCACCTGGTCGAGGCGTGTTCGGGACCCTCGGCCCAGGACGAGGGCATGGCCGAATTCCGGACCCGCAAACAGGTATATCTCGACCACCTGGGCGCGCAGCGCAGTACTGGTGCTCTTCGCGTGTCATTGGCCGACAAGGTGCACAACGCGCGGTGCACAGTCAACGATCTGGAAGCGGAAGGGCTCAGCGTCTGGACCCGCAGCGCCTTCGACGACACCGACGAGGACTACCCGGCCCCGAAATACGGTCACCCCAAAGACCGCCGCCACGACCTCAAACAGGTCCAGGCCGGGCTGGCGGTCACCGCCGACGGCGCCGTCGGCGGTGTTCCACCGCGCCTACGACGGCAACGTCGGCGAGGTGGCCCAGGTCGTCGCGACGATGACCGCGCTGACGACCATGGCCACACCACGGGACTTTCTGCTGATCGGCGACTCCAAGCTGGTCTCCCACGGCAATCTCGCGGCGATGACCGAGGCCGGTGTCGCGTTCCTGGCGCCCGCGTCCAAGATCTACGTTCCGGCCGCTGTCCTTGCCGCACTGGACATCCACGCCGCCGTCGAGGTCGACCACGTGGCCGAACGCGACCCCAGCGCTGGTCGGCGAGCAACAGCTCGCCGCGGCGCAACCGCACCCGCCGCGCGGTGACCTCCAGCAAAGACGCGAACCGCTCGAGCACCGGGAGGTGGGCGGTGTTGCGCTCGTCGGTCAGCAGCTTCCCGGCCAACCTGATCCACGTCTCTCCGGGCGGCCCGTTCCCGAGGACGGGAAACGGCAGCATCGGCTCGCCAACGCCGCGCAGCTTCTCGGTGCGGTCCTCGAAGAACACCGGCCGCCGCAGGACGTCACGGTCGGCATCGGCGAGCAGCACCGCGGCCGCGCGTAGGTCGGCGAGAACCGAGTGCCCGCCGCCGGCCGGGTCGGGGCGCAGCATGAGCAGGCTGGTGTAGTCCGGCGGGCAGGTGACGTTCGGTGCGTCGATGTGCAGGGCCCGCGCGGCGAACCCGCCGAAGCTGCTGTACGGGTCCCGCTCCGGTCCGGACAGCCCCTCCAGCCACAGCCCGCGACGAGCACCTGCGGGCGGTGCACGATCGGCCGTCGGCGCGTCGAAGACCTCCTGCTGGCTTCCGCGCTGCGCGTGGCCGCGACCGTCCCGCGGCAGGCGCTCGTGGGCGCGCCCCTCGTCGAATTGCCCGCCCCGCTCCAGCCGCGCACCCGGCGTTCGGAAATCCTCGCGGCCGCCATCCCGCTGTTCGAACGGGCCGGGTTCGCCGCCGTCACCACCGGCATGATCGCCGAAGCCGTGGGGCTGGTGCCCTCCGGGCTTCCCCGGCAAGGCCGACATCCTGGCGCCGGCGTGCCTGCAGACGGCCGGCCTGCTGGCCCAGGCGGTGGAACACAACCTGCGCGGCGTGACCGGCGCGCCCGAGGCCCTGCTCGCGCTGACGGCGACCTACGTGGCCTACAGCTTCGAGCACCACGCCCTCACCAGCGTGGCCGACGCCGAGGTCGTCGGCCTGCCCGCCGCTTTGCGCCGCCCGCTGGTGGCCGCGCAGCGCGAGCACAGCGCGGTCTGGGAGCAGCACCTGCGCCAGGCCCGCCCGGACCTCGACGCCCGCCAGGCGCGGGTGCTGGTGCACGCCGGGTTCGGCGTGGCGGTTGAGGCCGGGCGCCGCCTGTACTGGCAGGACAGCCCGGAGCACCGCGCCGCCGTGGCCGCGTTGTTCGTGGGTGCCCTGGACCTGTGACGCCGGCCTGTTGAGCCGTTCGGGTGGCAACTCGGCCGGCAGCCAAACCTCCCGGGGCCACCGGGCGTGGTGGGGGAGACGGCCGACTCCCGGGGGAACCATGCTCAAGCGAACTCTTCTACTCGTGGCGGCGCTCGGCGCCGCCCTCGTGCCCGGCGCACAACCCGCGGTGGCGGCGGGCTGCACCTGGGCGATGACACCGCTGGCACTGCCGGCGCCCTACACCAGCAGCGAGGTCTACGCGGCGGCCGAAGGCGGCTGGTTCGTCGGAGCGGTGCGCGGCCCCGACGCGTATTCGCAGGTGCGGTGGCACGGCGGTCAGGTCGTTTCGTCGTTCCGCCTGGTCGAAGTGCGCGACATCAACTCCTCCGGAGACGTCGTAGGGGACGGGGGGACCGGTGATTGGTGGGCCGCGAAACCCGTCGTGTACCGCGGTGGCCAATACGTGAACCTGCCCATGCCGCAAGGGTTCCGGTCCGCCAAGGCCACGCACATCAACAACGCCGGGGACGTCATCGGTGTCGCCTACGGCGGGTTCGGCGGCGACGTCCACCCGGTGCTGTGGGCCGCCGCGCGGCCGGGCACGGCCGAGGTCCTGAACCCGGATCCGCAGCACCTCTACGACACCTACCCGGTCGACGTCGACGAGCAGGGCCGCGTCCTGCTCTACACCGACATCGGCGAGCGCTCGGGCGAGGTGTTCGTCCGAGCCGCGGACGGTGGTTACCGGCAGCTGCCCCCGCTGTACCCCGGCGGCGCGGTCTACCTCGAGGCCTTCCACGGCGGCCGCATCGCCGCTTCGGTCGTCACGCCCGAGCTGACGATGGTCGCCATCGAGGCGGACATGGCCGGGAACGTCGTGCACACGACCACCGAAGCGGCCGACACCCTGTTCCTCGACGCCGGCACGACGATGGCCGGCGTGGCCCACACCTTCGGCCCCGAGAACTACGAACTCCGCATCTGGGAGAACGGCGAACCCACCGCCGACCTGGCCGGCGACGCCGACTTCAACGCGGCACCGCGGCCGGCGGGGCTCACCGACGACGGGACGCTGGCCGCGACCATCAGGTTGGCGGGCACGACGCAACCGCGGGCGGTGGCCTACCACCGCGGCTGCTGACGTCGCTTGCATCACGCGGCCGGACAGCGCGGCCCTCCGGCCATGACCACCACCGCTGTCTCGGCGCCCGAGCCGCCGGGTGCCGGCGGGATCGCTGAGCTCGTCGGCCGGTATGTCCAGCTGAGCCCGCTCGGCGAGCAGCAGCTGCGCGGCGACTGCCCGTTATGCCGATCGCGGATGTTCCGGGTCCGGCCCAGCCACGGCACGTTTCACTGCTTTGGATGCGGTGTCGGGGGCGACGCGCGGATGTTTGCCGCCGAGGTCGGCCACCGGCACTGACGGTCAGCGGTTCAGGCTGCGGAACCGGCCCAGGAATGATCACAGCCCCAGGCGGCATGACCAGCAGGTCAGGGGCACATCCGAGACTATCCGAGCGCGATGCTAGCAAGCTCGGAGCGTCACGTCCGGCATGGCGGCCGCCGTGGCTTAGTCACAACGGCCTACTAGGAGCCGCCTCGCCGTCAGGGTCTCACCGGGACGGTCGCTGGACGGTTTGGCGCCGCGGCCGGGGGGATCGGCCTATGGCCACTCGCCAGGCTGCGGGATGGGTCTGGTTGAAGTCGTCGGTGAAGCGGCGGAGAGCTTCTTTCGCGGCGCGGTCGTCGGGTGGCTGGCCGGTGCTGCGTTCGGCCCAGTAGATGAGGGCGTTGACGGCCTGCCGGATGGTGTCTGGCCGGTACCGCGGGTAGCCGGCGGGGTCCGGGGCATCGGAGGCGTCGTCCCAGCGGCCGGTCTGCTCGTCGACGTACTCGACGAGCTTGGCCGTCGTGATCGCGTCCGTGCCGTACTGGTAGCCGCGGGTACGGCACCAGTGTCGGTAGTGGGCGAGCCGGGCCCGGTAGCACGCGAGTGTCCTGGCCGAGTACTGGCGCACCATCGACGGGCGCAGATCGACGTCGGGGCGCGGGGCCACCTTCGGGTCGGCGGAGGCTGCGGACCTGGACACATTCCCAGAGTGCCATCACCCGTACGCAATCGGCACACACGCCGCGATCGGCATGCATTCGCGGCCACTGCACAACCTGAGCTTCTCGCGGCCCACAAGATGTGGGTGATACCCCTGGGTATCACCCACATCTTGTATCGAGATAGTCGCCGACGGTCGACCGTTCTCGTAGCTCGGACCGCCGGGCCGCGGCGCGCCCTGCTGTCTCGCCCTGTGACGAAACTACGCTAAGTGACCGTCCTGATCAACCACACTCGGAGCCGTATGGCAATTCTTCTACGTGTCAACAAAGCGAGACGAATGGTCTCACAATCCCGGCCTACGAATATTGCATTATTTCGGAGTTTGTGACGCGCGGACAGATGAATCAGCTTCACGAAAAGAACTCGGAAAGGCTTGGTCGACCAACTCGCCTGCACTGATCGCCAGACGCACATGTCTGTCCACAATGGAATCCCTGGGGCATATCTGGGGCATATCGTGATCGGTCCCAACCGGTCCTCACCAGCTCTGACCAGCCCAAACGTCGGAGACGGCCGAGGGGATGCGCGCGGCCCGGATCGGGCTCCGCGGCACCCCCTCGACCTACTCCTGAAGGCCGACGCGCTGGCGTCAGCTGGACTGGTTGGCCCACCAGGTCTGGCCGGCTTCGGGCAGGGTGGCGATCGGGTCGTAGTACGGGTAGCGCCGCCGCAGTGCCTCACCGCGGTCCTCGGCGTCGGCCTTATCGACGCTGGTCAGGTAGTTCTTGGTCCAGTACGAGATCCCCAGCTCCCGGTCGTACTCGGCCAGCTGGTGCACCCACCGCTTCCCGACATAAGGCACGTCGCACACGATCCGCGGCGTCGCATACCCCGGCAGGTACCCCATGATCGCGTGCTGCAGCTCCTGGGCTTCCCAAACAGGCACCCGCCAGTGCTCGGCGTTCGGGATCATGTCGCACATGTAGAAGTAGTACGGGAGGATGTTCGCCTCGCCCTGGAGGGCGAAGCACAGGTCCAGCAGCGCCGCCGGGGTCGCGTTGACCCCGCGCATCAGGACGCCCTGGTTGCGGACGTCGCGGACCCCGACGTTCAGCGCCGTCTGGGCCGCCTCCGCCACCAGCGGGGTCACCGACTGGGCGTGGTTGACGTGCGTGTGGATCGCCAGGTTCACGCCCCGGCGCTGGGCGGTCACGGCGACGCGCTCGAGGCCTTCGACCACCTTCGGCTGGAGCCAGTGCTGCGGCAGCGCGGCCAGCGCCTTCGTCGCGAGGCGGATGTCGCGGACGGTGTCGATGTCCATCAGGCGCATCAGGAACGACTCCAGCTGCGGCCACGGCACGTTGGCGACGTCGCCGCCGGAGACCACGACGTCGCGGACGCCCGGGGTCTTCTTCAGATACGCGATCATCGCGTCCTGGCGGTCGACCGGCTTGAGCGTCAGCTTGTGCTTCTCGACCTGCTCGGTCGAGTTGCCGACGAGGTCCATCCGGGTGCAGTGGCCGCAGTACTGCGGGCAGGTCGAGATCATCTCGGCCAGCACCTTGGTGGGGTAGCGGTGGGTCAGGCCCTCCACCACCCACATCTCGGCCTCGTGCAGCGAGTCGCGCTCCGAGTGCGGGTGGCTCGGCCAGACCGGGTCACGGTCGCTCTTGACCGGGAGCATGTAGCGGCGGATCGGGTCGGCGTAGAACGCCTCGGTCACCTTGGCCGGGTCGGTGCCCGCCGTCGGGGCCATCGTGTTGATCATCTGCGGCGGCAGCAGCATCGACATCGTCGCCAGCTCGCGCTGGTCGGCGAGCAGATCGTCGTAGAAACGCTCCTCCAGCAGGTCGCCCATCAGGGCGCGCAGCTGCTTGACGTTGCGGACGCAGTGCACCCGCTGCCACTGCGCGTCGCGCCACTGCGCGTCGGTCACGTCGTGCCAGCCGGGGAAGCGGCGCCAGTCGGGTTCCACCAGCTCCGCGCGGGCGTACTCGTAGGGCTGGTCGATGGCGGCGGCAGGCGTCACAGGTTCCTGGATCGCAGTCACTTGTACTCCTAGTCGGCGGGGACGCGTTAAAATATCCTGTCATAACGCTCTCGCGGAGTAAATCTTCCTGCCTGCTGGCGTGTCTTCCCCCAGGTGGTGGAAGCCCGGAGAGGCGCGGCAGACTCAGGCACGTGACGGACGAACACACCACGCTCCTGCTCGGCGGGCGCGTCTACACCCCCGCCGGCCCGGACGCGACGGCGATGGCGGTCACCGGCGGCACCGTGGTCTGGGTCGGGCAGGACGCCCCCGCCCGCGCCCTCCACCCCGGCGCCGAAGTGGTCGACCTCGGGGGCGCGTTCGTGGCGCCCGCGTTCGTCGACGCGCACGTCCACGCCACCGCCACCGGCCTGCACCTGACCGGCCTCGACCTCACCGGCGTCCGCGGCGGCGCGGAGCTGCTGAGCCGCGTCCGCGCCGCCGTCGTCCCCGGGCAGGTCCTGCTCGCCCACGGCTGGGACGAAACCGCCTGGACCGACCCGCGCCTGCCCTCGCGCGCCGAACTCGACGACGCCGCCGGCGGCGCGGCCGTCTATCTGAGCCGCGTCGACGTCCACTCCGCGCTCGTCTCCACCGCGCTGGTCGAGCTGGCCCCGTCCGCCCGCGGCGCCGACGGCTGGTCGCCCGAGGGCCCGCTGACCCGCGCCGCGCACCACGCCGTCCGCGCCGCGGTGCGCGCGGCGATCACCCCGGAGCAGCGCGACCGCGCCCAGCGGGCGTTCCTCGCCGAAGCCGCCCGCCAGGGCATCGTGAGCGTGCACGAGTGCGCCGGCCCCGACATCTCCGGCCGCGACGACCTCGCCGCCCTGCTCGCCCTCGCCGGCCCCGGACAGCCGGAGGTCGTCGGCTACTGGGGCGAGCTCGGCGCCGTCGACACCGCCCGCGAACTGGGCGTCCGCGGCCTGGCCGGTGACCTGTTCGTCGACGGCGCGCTCGGCTCCCACACCGCGGCCCTCACCGAGCCCTACGCCGACCACCCCGGTTCGGGGACGCTCTACCTCGACGCGCACCGCATCGGCGAGCACCTGACCGCCTGCACCGAAGCCGGGCTGCAGGCCGGGTTCCACGTCATCGGCGACGCCTCGGTCGCGGAGGTGATCGAGGGCTTCCGCCTCGCCGAGAAGGAGGTCGGCCAGCGCGCGCTTGCCGCGCGCCACCACCGGCTCGAGCACCTGGAGATGGTCACCGCCGAACAGGCCAGGACGCTGGCCGGCTGGGGCGTCGTCGCCTCGATGCAGCCGCTGTTCGACGCCGCGTGGGGCGGGACCGGCGGCATGTACGCCGAACGGCTCGGCGCGGACCGCGCGGCCGGGCTGAACCCGTTCTCCACACTCGCCGCCGAGGGCGTCCTGCTCGCCTTCGGGTCCGACGCGCCGGTGACGCCGCTCGACCCGTGGGCGAGTGTCCGCGCGGCCGCCTACCACCGCACGCCGGACGCGGGCCTGTCGCCGCGGGCGGCGTTCACCGCCCACACCCGGGCCGGGCACCGCGCGGCGGGCGTCAACGACGGCGTCTCCGGGAGCCTGGTCCCGGGCGCGCCGGCGCACTACGCGATCTGGGACGCGACCGACCTCGTCGTGGCGACCCCGGACACCCGCGTGCAGCGCTGGTCCACCGACCCGCGCGCCGGAGTGCCGCCGCTGCCGCGGCTCGAGCCGGACGCCACCCTGCCGCGGTGCCTGCGGACGGTCCGCGCCGGTGAGGTCGTCTACGACGACTTCACGCCGGGCACCTAAAGTCATCAACCGTGGCAGTCACCGTGGCGGAACCCGAACCGGGCGCCCCGCACCAACCCGTCCGCACGCGGCGGTTCCCCCGTGCCTGGCTGCTGCGGCTCACCGCGGCGCTGGTGTCCGGTTTCGCCTACTACCTGAGCTTCGCGCCGCGCCCGCTGTGGTGGCTGGCGCCGCTGGCGTTCGCCGGGTTCGCCCTCGTGCTGCGCGGACGCGGGTTCCGGGGCGGGTTCGGCTACGGCTTCGCGTTCGGCGTCGTGTTCTTCATGCCGCTGCTGACCTGGCTACTGGACTTCCTCGGCCCGGACTTCGGCCCGTGGCCGTGGCTCGGCCTGTCGTGCGCGCTGGCGCTCTACCACGGCCTGGCGGGCGGCCTCATCACCTTGGTGTCCCGGCTGCCGGCCGGGCCGCTGTGGGCGGCGCTGGTGTTCATCGCGCTGGAGACACCGCGTGCCTGGTTCCCGTTCGGCGGCTTCCCGTGGGGCCGCGTCGCGTTCAGCCAGCCCGAAGGCGCGTTCCTGCCGCTCGCCTCGATCGGCGGCGCGCCGCTCGTCGGCCTCGCCGTCGTCTTCACCGGTTTCTGCCTCGCCGCGCTCGCCGGACGGCTCTGGGACGCGCGCGGCGCGCTCAAGCCCGCCCTGCGGGCCCGCAAGACCGTCTTCGCCGCGCTCGGCGCCGCGCTGCCGGTCGTCGCCGGACTGGCGTTGTGGCCGTCGATCGGGACGGACGCGCAGGACGGCGAGCGCACCGTCGCGACCGTCCAGGGCAACGCCCCGGACATCGGGCTCGCGCTCCAGGGCGAGCGCGCCGTGCTGCGCCGCGACACCATCGCCGAGAGCCGGCGGCTGCTGGCCGCCGTCCAGGCCGGGAAGGTGCCGAAGCCGGACCTGCTGCTGTGGCCGGAGAGCGCCACGACGATCACCGGTCCCGACCCGCAGGTCGACCAGCTCGTGGCGAACTTCGGCGTGCCGGCGTTGATCGGGGCGCTCTACGAGCTGCCGGACCGGCACCTCCAGAACTCGGTCATCGCCTGGGACCCGCGTACCGGACCCGGCGCCCGGTACGCGAAGCAGCAGCTGGTGCCGTTCGGGGAGTACGTGCCGGCCCGCAAGGTCGCCCAGCTCGTCACGCCCTTCCTCGACCAGGAAACCGTCGACATGGTGCCCGGCGACGGGGCGAACCCGGCGATGGCGCTCGCCGGCACGAAGGTCGGCGTGTTCATCTGCTACGAGACGGCGTTCGACCACCCGGGCCGGGACGCCGTCGGCGCGGGCGCCGAAGTGCTGGTCGTGCCGACCAACAACGCCTGGTACGGCCGGAGCGAGATGAGCATGCAGCAGCTGGCCATGTCCCGGCTGCGAGCGGTCGAACACGGCCGCGCCGTGGTCGTCTCGGCGGTGTCCGGGGTGAGCGCCATCGTGGCCCCCGACGGGTCCGTTACCAGCTCAACGGGCCTTTTCACGGCAGAGTCCCTGGTCGGGCGCGTCCCGCTGCGGACGCAGACTACGCTGTCGGATCAACTAGGTGCGTGGACGGAGTACGGGCTGCTGGCACTGGCGATCGCCGGGGTGGCCGGCGGGCTCGTACTCCGTTTTCGCACCCGGCGCACGAGCGCCGGCACGGCAGCAGGGGAAGCGGCGGACTGACACGCCGCGGATTCGGAGGAAGACGGATGTCGCAGGCGCCGCGGGGGGCCCGGGGAATCGAGCCGGTGCTGGTGGTGATCCCGACGTACAACGAGCGGGAGAACCTCGGCCCTATCCTGGATCGCCTGCACAAGGCACTTCCGGACGTGCATGTGCTCGTGGTGGACGACGGCAGCCCGGACGGCACCGGTGAGCTCGCCGACGAGCGGGCCGCCACGAACGACAACGTCCACGTCATGCACCGGACCGAGAAGGCCGGCCTGGGCGCGGCCTACATCGCCGGGTTCCGGTGGGGCCTGGCACGCGAGTACAACACGATCGTCGAGATGGACGCCGACGGCTCGCACGCGCCCGAGGACCTGCCCCGGCTGCTGGACGCGGTGGGCGACGCCGACCTGGCGATCGGCTCCCGCTACGTGCCGGGCGGCAGTGTCGTGAACTGGCCGCTGAACCGCCAGATCCTTTCGCGCGGCGCGAACGTCTACTCGCAGGTCGCGCTGGGCATGCGGGTGCGGGACATCACCGCCGGGTTCCGCGCGTACCGCCGTCCGGTGCTGGAGAAGCTGGCCCTGGACGAGGTCAACTCGCACGGCTACTGCTTCCAGATCGACCTGACGCTGCGTACCGCGGACGCGGGGTTCGAGATCGTCGAGGTGCCGATCACGTTCACCGAGCGCGAGATCGGCGAGTCGAAGATGAGCGGCTCGATCATCCGCGAGGCGTTCCTGCGGGTGGCCAAGTGGGGCGTCGAGCGGCGCTGGCAGCAGCTGCGGAAGCTGGTCAAGCGCGGCTGAGCCGCAGCTCGACGCCCATCGCTGCAAGTTTCCGCACGTTCTGGTCCGACTCGTCGGCGTCGGTGATGACGCCGGCGATGTCGGCGAACGGCAGCACGCCGCACCGCGAAGCCGCACCGAGCTTCTCCGCGCTCGCCAGCACGAAGGTGTCGGCCGCGCGCCGGGCGAGGGTTCGTTTCATCGCGGCTTCGTCCGCGTCGCCGGTCGTCAGACCGGCTTCGGGGTGGACGCCGGTGACGCCGAGCAGGAAGACGTCGGCGCTGATCGCCTGCGCGGCTTCGGCGGCGGCCGCGCCACAGGTGACCGCGGAGTGCCGGAAGAGCCGCCCGCCCAGCAGGAACACCTCGATGCCGTGGTGGTCCAGCAGCGCGACGGCGATGGTCGGGCTGTGGGTCACGATCGTCGCTTCGAGGTCGCGTGGCAGGGCCTTGGCGACGGCCAGCGTGGTGGTGCCGCCATCGAGGATGACGGTCGACCCGGGCCGGACGAGGTCCGCGGCGAGCGCGGCCACCTTGTCCTTGCCGTCGACGGCGATCGACGTCCGGCTCGCGTAGTCGGCGACAGCGGGGGAGACGGGCAGCGCGCCGCCGTAGACGCGCTGGCAGAGCCCGGCCGCGGCGAGGTCCCGCAGGTCACGGCGGATGCTGTCCTCGGAGATCCCCAGCTCGGCCGCGACGTCCTTCGCCAGCACCTTGCCCTCGGCCGCCAGCCGGGCCAGCAGCAGTTCACGGCGTTCGCCGACCAACATGCACGATCCTCCTTGTTTGTTCCGGATCGTGCACATTATGGTCGCGGCATGACCACTTCGACAAGCGTCTCCGGCGTGGACGTCCCGGACCACCGCGGCCGCACCGGTCTCGACCGGGCTGGCCGCGACCTGGACCGCAACCCGCGGGTCCGGGTCACCGACGTGGAACTGCTGGCGGCGGGCTGGCACGTGCTGCGGCGCACGACGTTCGCCTACCGACGCGACGACGGCCGCTGGACGAGCGAGCAGCGCGAAACGTACGACCGCGGCAACGGAGCCACCGTGCTGCTCTACAGCGCCGGGACCGGCACGGTGCTGCTGACCCGTCAGTTCCGCTATCCGGTCTACGTGAACGGCCACGACGACGGCATGCTGATCGAAGCGGCGGCCGGCCTCCTGGACTCCGACGACGCCGAAACGGCGATCCGCCGCGAAGCCGAGGAGGAGACGGGCGTCCGCATCGGCGAGCTGGAACACGTGTTCGACGTCTACACGAGCCCAGGCTCGGTGACGGAACGCCTGCACTGCTACGCGGCCCCTTACGACCCCTCAAGGCGCGGTGAAGGCGGTGGCATAGCCGAAGAGGGTGAAGACATCGAAGTGCTGGAACTGCCGTTCACGGACGCCCTGAAGATGATCGGGACGGGGGAGATCGCCGACGCGAAGACGATCATGCTCCTGCAGTGGGCCGCCCTCCAGGGCCCCTTCCGCCCCGGCCGGTGAGCACCCGCGAAACGCCGAGAGCCCCCGCGGGGATCGCGGGGGCTCTCGGCGCAGGGGAGCAGTGGCTACGGGCCGGCTGGAGTTACGCGGACCGGGAGGTCCGGCGGCCCTTCAGCTCGGCTAGACGTTCGTTGAGCAGGTCCTCGAGCTCGGGGATCGTGCGCCGCTCGAGGAGCATGTCCCAGTGGGTGCGCGGCGGCTTCACCTTCTTCTGCTCGGGCTGCCCACCATCGACGATTTCCGATTCGCTGCCGTGCAGGCGGCATTCCCAGACCGTGGGGATCTCGGCGTCGTCGGAGAACGGCACCTCGAACTCGTGGTTCTTCGGGCAGGCGTAGCGCACGGTGCGGCGTGGGGCGAGGTCGTGGTTGCGGTCGGTCTCGTAGCTGACCGCTCCCAGCCGGCTTCCACGAAGAACACGGTCGGCCATGATGGGGGTCCTTTCAGTCAGCTCCGGGGTGGAGCCAGGGTGGTGCTCACCCTATGCAACGACTCGGAGGCCTCGAGGATTCCCGAGTCGCCATGTCGTTGCTCACGATGAGCTGCGTCACCCGCCGGCATCAGCTTCCTCTAGTAGGAGGCGTTTCGCGCTCTGGCGTGACGTCAATACGGCCTTCTTAGTGCTGATATCCCCCGGATGGGCTATTGGGACCCGGTTCAGGTCAATCGTAACTGACCGTGACGAGCAGTAACCGGGCCCAGGTCGCCCACTCGATAGTGGCGGCGACACAATACCTGATAACGCACCGTAGCCGATTCGGCCTCAAAACGTGCTAAAGCTGAAGTTTCAACTACGGATTGTTCGGTATCTGCCACCACGACGGTATCGCCTTCACGTACCACCTCGCCGTCCAGCACCCGCGCGTTGAAGCGCCCGGCCAGTCCGCACCAGCACAGCACCTCCACCTGGACCGGCTGCAGCTCGTCCGCCAGTTCGAACAGACGAGCGGCTCCCGGGAACAACCGGCTCCGGAAGTCCGTCGCGATCCCGAAGCAGTACACGTCGATCTCGACCTCGTCGGCCAGCTCCGCCAGCTGGTCGACCTGCCCGGGGGAGAGGAACTGCGCCTCGTCCACCACCACGTAGTCCACGTGCTGCCCGCGCGCCCACTCCTGCCGCACCAGCTCCCGCACGTCGGTGTCCTCGCCGAGCTCCACCGCCTGCCGGGTCAGCCCGATCCGGCTGGAGATCTGCGGCGCGCCGGACCGGTCGTGGCGCACCAGCACCAGGCCCCGCCGGCCCTGCCGGGCGTGGTTGTGGTCGATCTGCAGCGCCAGGGTCGACTTCCCGCAGTCCATCGGCCCGTAGCAGAACTTCAGCCTGCCGACCGGCGGCGTCCCCCGGCGCGAACCGGCCGCGGGAACCGACGACAGGGCATCGGTGGGATCTGGGCCGGCGGCTTGGTCGTTGAGCAAGGTCACGACGCCCGACCCTATCGGTGGCTACAGAACCTCCGGCGGACGGTTGCCCGCCGCCTCGATCGCCCGCCGCACCGGCACCAGCCAAACCAGCACCAGCCCTGCCGCGAAGAAGATCACCAACGCCACGATGGCCAGCCGGAACGACCCCGTCGCCTGACCCACCCCGGCGAACACCAGCGGCCCCAGCCACGACGTCCCGCGCTCACCCACGACGTAGAGCGAGTAGTACTGCGCGTCCTTGCCCTCCGGGATCATCTGGCTGAACAGCGACCGCGACAGCGCGTTCGTCCCGCCCAGCACCAGCCCGATCCCGACCGCTACCGCGAGGAACTGCGGCAGCTGCTTCGGCTGCACGAAGTACGCCCCGCCCAGCACCACGATCCACAGCACCAGGCTGCCCAGAATCGTCCGCTTCGCCCCGATCCGCCGCGCCACCAGCCCGTGCAGCGTGCCGCCCAGGTAAGCCACGAACTGGATCACCAGGATCGTCACGATCAGCACTTCGTTGCCGAACCCCAGCTCGTCCTTGCCGTACTGCGCCGACACCGTCACCACCGTGTTGATGCCGTCGGTGAAGACCAGGTAGCTGCCCAGGAAGGCCAGCGTCAACGGGTACGCCTTCGCCGCCACGAGCGTCTCCCGCAGCTCCGCGAAGCCCGCACGCAGCACCGGCTTCCCCCGCACCACGTCCACGGGCGTGTGCCGCCGGGGGAGCGCCCGCACCGCCGGGACGGTGAACAGCGCCCACCACAGCCCCGAGGTCAGGAAGCAGATCTGCACCGCGGTGCCCTTGTCCACCCCGAAGCTGTCATGGCCCAGGTAGAAGCCCAGCTGCAACGCCAGCGCGAGCCCGCCGCCCAGGTATCCGAACGCCCAGCCCTTCGCCGAGATGTCGTCCCGCTCGTCCGGCCCGCCGATGTCGACCAGGAACGAGTAGTAGACGACCAGCGAACCGCCGTAGCCGATGTTCGCCACGATGAACAGCACCACGCCCAGCTGCCAGTTCGACCCCGCCAGGAAGAACATCGCCGCCGCGGCGGCCGCACCCAGGAACGCGAACCCGCCCAGGATCCGCCGCTTGTTGTGGCTCCGGTCGGCCACCGCGCCGGCGATCGGCAGCACCAGCACCTGCACGACCGTCGCCACCGACAGCAGGTACCCCCACACCGAACCGGCGGGGAAGTGCAGCCCGAACAACGTCACGTCGCAGTGGTGCAGCGTGTCCGGCCGACCGGCCGCGTCGACACAAGCGTTGTCACCATTAAGGGTGATGTTCGTCTTCGCGTCCGCCGCCGCGATCCCGCTCATGGACAGCGCGCCGAACACCGTCGTCGTCGACGAATAGAACGGCGAATTCGCCCAGTCGTAGAAATACCAGCCCCTGCGCTCGCGCTTGGTCGAGCGCGTCCCGGCCAGCGTCATCCACGGCTCCTCGGTGTCGAGAACTTCCAGGTCAGCGCGGAGACTACGGGGCAGGTAGCGACGACGGTCACAGCGCCGCCGAAACCGTGTCCGGTTTGTCGCTTCGTGATCATCCGCCACTCCGGTGGCGACCACGCTCCACCCTTCACGGCGTGTCGGAAACCCATGTGAACAAAGTTCCATGCGAGACTGGAGGGCAAAGTGTGTCTCTTGTGGCCAAAGGGACACGCTCTTACTGTGCTCGCATGACCCAGAACCGGCGACGCACCGTGGCGAGACTCCTGCTCCTCGCCACCGCCGCCATGGGTCTGCAGCTCACCACCTCCGCCGTCGCCGCGGCGGACCCCGCGTCGACGGCCTGGGCCAAGCTCCGCATGTGCGAATCGAGCGGCCGCTACGCCACCAACACCGGCAACGGCCACTACGGCGCCTACCAGTTCGACCTGCCCACCTGGCGCAGCGTCGGCGGACCAGGCCGCCCCCACCAGGCCGCCCCCGCCGAACAGGACTACCGCGCCCTCTACCTCTACCGCATGCGCGGCTGGCAACCCTGGCAGTGCGCCGGCATGCTCAACCTCACCGGCGACGCCGACGCCCGCAGCAAACGCGTCCCCACCTACGCCGAAGCCGCCTACATCGGCGGGGGAGGCCCGCCACCGGCACCCGGCGACCCCAAACCCCCCTGGCCCGGCGTCGTCTACTCCTACGGCGACTGCGCCACCCCGCTCAAGACCTTCCAGCTCCGCATGAACGCCTACGGCTACAGCTTCACCGGCACCGGCTGCTACCTCGAAAAGACCCGCACCGCCGTCCTCGCCCTCCAACGCGCCAACGGCATCAAGGACAGCGGCCTCCTCGGCCCCAAGACGTGGAAAGCCGCCTGGACCGGCAAACCACCCCGCTGACCGGCCCGCCCGGTCAGTCCTGGGACCGCTGCCACACACCCCGCTCGATCAGCACCTCACGCAGCAGATCCGGCCGGTCCGTCACGATCCCGTGCACCCCCAGATCCAGCAACATCCGCATCTCCACCGGATCATCGATCGTCCACGTGTGCACCTCGATCCCGGACCGCCCCGCGATCGACACGAACGCCTTGTCCACCACCTTCAACATCCCCTGCCGCACCGGCACCTGAGCCATCGCCCCCAGCACCAGCCGCCCCAGCGGCAGCAACGGCAGCCGTCCCCGCGCCCACAACGCGAACGCCGACCGCGGCCCCATCGCCGTCACCAGCTTCGGCCCCGCCAGCTTCCGCAACCGCACCAGCCGCGCGTCCGAGAACGCCGCCGCCGCCACCCGGTCGTACGCCCCCATCCGCTCCAGCACCCCCACGAACGGCTCCACCGCCCGATCAGCCTTCACATCGACGTTGAACCGCGCGTCCGGCAACTCCTCCAGCACGTCCTCCAGCCGCGACAGCGGCACCTTCCCCCCGACCTTCACCCCCTTCAGCTGCGCCCACGTCTGCGCCGCGATCGGCCCCGCGCCATCCGTCGTCCGGTCCAGATTCGCGTCGTGGTGCACCACCACCACACCGTCCGCCGTCGCGTGCACGTCCGTCTCGAGGTACCGGTACCCCTCCGCGCACGCCCGCCGGAACGCCGGCAGCGAATTCTCCAACCCGGCCAGCTCGTCCAGATGCCACCCACGGTGGGCGAACGCACGGGGGAGCGGATCGGCCAGGTACGGAAACGACGCCTGCATCCCCCAAGTGTGCACTTCCGCCATGACCCCGGCATGAGCAGACGATGGCCAGCTAGGGTCTCCCGGGTGAGGGAAGCCGCCGAACTAGCCCAGCCACCCGCCCCGACGACACCCGTCGACGGCCTCACCCCGGCCCGCCGCGGCGCGCCCAAGCACTGTGGCTGGTGCGGACGACGCCTCCCCGAAGGCGGCAACGTCGGCCGCCGCCGCCGCTACTGCGGCCAATCCTGCCGCCAGCGCGCCTACGAACGCCGCACCGCCCTCCAGCGCAGCGGCCTCCCCGAAGACGCCGTCGTGCTGTCCGACACCGAAGTCGCCGCCCTCCAGGACCGCCTCTTCCAGCTCCGCTGCGCCGCCGAAGACATCGTCACCGCCGCCGACGACGGCGCCGACCTCAGCGAACTCCGCGGCCTCGCCGACGAAATCGCCCGCGCCGCCAAGGACCTCGAACAACTCCGCTGACCACGCCGCCGGAACACGGAAAGCTACGCCGGCCGCAACCCGTCCAACGCCCGGTAAGTCCGGTTGCTCGCCGCCGCCGCACGCTGCTCCCGGCCCGTCGCCTCGATGTAGTTCTGACTCGTCGCCAAGCTCGCGTGCCCCAGCAACGCCATGATCTCCGACGCCGTCGCCCCGTCCTCCGCCAGCCGCGTCGCGAACGTGTGCCGCAACGCGTGCAGATTCGCCCCCACCGGCACCCGGTCGTGCAACCCCGCACCCCGATAACACGACTTCACCAGATACTCCAGCGCACCGCGCCCGATCGGCTCACCCGACCGATCCAGCAGCAACGGCGAACCAGGGGAGGAGCGCACGTTCGGGAACCGCACCCGGCACGACTCCCGGTACCGCTCGATCAGCTCCGCCAGCACCGGCTGCACCGGAATCGACCGATCCCGGCTGCCCTTCCCCTTCACGTGCAACCGCAGCTCACCGGCGCGCCCCACCAGCGACCGCGAAGTCAGCGCCCGCATCTCCGCCGCCCGCAGCCCCGCCACCAGCCCCAACGCGATCACCAGCACGTCCCGCTCCGGCCACGGGTCCCGCGCGCGCCGCGAACCCGTGGCCGCCGCCGACAGCAGCTGTTCCGGGGTTTCCTCACCCCGCAACGGTTTTGGCGTCAACGCCGGGGTCCGCGGCCGCGCCACCGCGCCCATCGGGTTGCCGGCCAGCAGCCCATCGGCCACGCAGAACGTGAGGAACTGGTTCCACGTCGACCAGGCCCGCAGCACCGAGCTCTTCGCGTGCCCATCCGCGAACACGCCGAACGCCGACCGCAGCGCCGGCCCGGTGAGGTCGGCGACCTCCAGGTCTTCGGCCGGGCGGCCGAGCTCCGAAACCAGGAGAGTGGTGATCCCGGCGAGGTCGCGGCGGTAGGCGTCGGTGGTGTGCGGAGAGTCCTTGCGAGGACGGCGGGCGGCGAAGAAGGCTTGCTGGGCCTCGGAAACCTTCATATGGATCTTGTACCGTACGGCACCGACAGTTCCGGTGCGCGGGCCCGGATCCGACGTTTCATGCATAATGGCAATTATGCATGAAACGTCGGCATCACCAGGAGGTCCGCTTCCGGGGGATCCCGATTCTCGCCGGACTCGATCCGGGCCGCCTGAGCCCCGTTGAGTGCGCGAAAACCGGGGATCGTTCATACGTTCGACCACGCGGCCTGAGGGCCCAAGGGGTAGCCAGGGCGGCGACGTCGCGCTGGCGGTTACTCGGATGCCGCATGTCGCCGACTTTGGCCACCGGCGCCCTCGACAGTTTCGTCACCGTGACGTTTTGAGGTCGACTGACGGGGTGCAGACCTCGCGGCTTCCAGGGGATCTCTTGCAGCCCCGGTTGCCCGTCGAGGTGGCCCGGGCTGCGGGATTCCAGTCCGACGAGAGCTCTCGCGCCACCGAAACCTCACGAGAAGCCGTCCTGACGAACTGCACCCGTGCCAGACCCGGGTTTCCGCTCCTCTTGACCTCCCGGCTCAGCACGTCACCAAGTGCCGATAATGTACATTATGTCAAGTAACCTCAGTGCCAGTCGCTGATCATCACGTCCCGCGGTGCCGGAGCGCCTTCCCCGGTCTCGACGAGCTGCTTGAGGCTCATCAGGTAGATCGCCCACTTCGTGCCGCAGTGGTGCATGAACTCGACCGCCTCGCGCCAGCCTTCGTGCTTGAACAGGACGATCGTGTACTCGCCGCGCTGTTCGAGGTCCCAGCGGATCGTCGTGCCGATCCACTCCGGCGGTCCGTCGACGGCTTCCCAGCGGACGAGCCGGCCCGGGTCGAGCTCGATGACCTTCATGTCGAACCCGCCCGGAATGAAGCGGAACTCGAGCACGCCGCCGAGTTCGGTGTCCCCCACGGTTTTCTCGGTCCACCAGCCGGACAGGCCGTCGAGCGTGGTGAGGGCCTCGTAGACCTTTTCCGGGGTGGCGTTCCGGATGCCGATGCGGTGCAGGATGTCCATGTCTACCGGTTCCTTTCGATGGTTTCGGCGATGCGCTTGATGCGGCGGAGCCGGGCGTCCCAGGATTCGCCGACGTCGGCGAGCTGGGCGACGGCGCGGGCGAGCTGGGCTTCGTCGACGCGGAACTGCTTTTCGCGCCCCGTGCTCTGGGCGTGCACGAGACCGACGCGGTCGAGGACGGCGAGGTGTTTGGCCACGGCCTGGCGGGTCACCGGGAGGTGCCCGCTGAGGCTGGTCGCCGTTCCGCTGCCCTCGTCGAGCAGCAGGTCGAGCATCCGGCGCCGGGTGGGGTCGCCGATCGCCGACCAGAGGTCGTCGTCCACGGCGGTGCTCACCGAGTGGCTCCGATTTTGGCGGTGTAGGCGGGCAGCCGGGGCAGGAACTGGTCCCAGCCGCTCACGTGGTCGGCGTACTCGGCGGCGATCTTGGCTTCGCCCCAGCCGCGTTCGCGGAAGCCGCTTTCGGTCATCCGCAGGCGGGTTCCGGTGCCGGCGGGTTCGAGTTCGAAGACGACGAGGAACGAGTTGCCCGGTGCGGCGGTCTCCCCT
Source organism: Amycolatopsis sp. NPDC051128 (assembly GCF_040682715.1). Taxonomy (NCBI): domain Bacteria; kingdom Bacillati; phylum Actinomycetota; class Actinomycetes; order Pseudonocardiales; family Pseudonocardiaceae; genus Amycolatopsis; species Amycolatopsis sp. NPDC051128. The sequence goes on from NZ_JBFBBN010000003.1 coordinate 89,088, forward strand.
TCGGCGTGGGTCCAGCGGAAGGAGAAGAGTTTCGGGGGGTTCGCGTCGACGACGGTGAACTGGACCCAGCTGCCGCCGAAGCCGATGCGTCCCGCTCCCCCGGGTTCGACGGGGTATTCCGCCTCGTCGGGCCACCATTCGCGGAGGTGTTCGGGGCTGCTCACGACGTCGAAGACGACGTCGGGGGTGGCGTCGATGTGGATCTCGCGTTCGAGTGTGCCGTGTTCCATGTCGGACTCCTTGTGCAACGTTTGGTTGCGTGTCACGTTAGCTCGTCCGGTGGACATGTGCAACCTTTAGTTGCGTGAAGGTCCCGCTGCACCCAGGCGACGTCGTGCCACGCGCCGCGCTTCCAACCGACCCGGCGGTAGACGCCGACGGGCTCGAACCCCAGGGCACGGTGCAGGCCGGCGCTCGCGTCGTTCGGCAGGGTCATCCCCGCGAAGGCGCGGCGGTAGCCGAGTCCGGCCAGCCGTTCGAACAGCGTCTCGTAGAGCGCGCGTCCCGCGCCGGTGCGGCGGCGGTCCGGTTCGAGGTAGATGCTCGTCTCGCACGACCACTGGTAGGCGGCGCGCTCGGCGAAGGGGTGCGCGTAGGCGAACCCGGCGACGTGGCCGTCGTCTTCGAAGACGAACCAGGCGTGGGCGTGGGCGATGCGGCGGGCCATTTCGGCGGCGTCGGGCGGTTCGGTTTCGAAGGAGATGGCGGTGTCGGTGACGTAGGGCGCGTAGAGGGCAGCGCAGGCCGCGGCGTCGTGCTCGGTGGCGTGTCGGATCATGGCTCATATGGTAGCCGGTCTGAGTCGTATAGTATCCAGTCCATGACTGATCCCCTGACCGCACGGCTGGCCGCGACGGTGCACGCGGCGCGGACCTCCCGAGGTCTTTCGGCGGCGCTGCTCGCCGAGCAATCGGGTGTTTCGCGCGCGATGATCGGCAAGATCGAGCGGGGTGACGTGCAGCCGACGGCGGCGTTGCTGGCGAAGCTGTCGGCTGCGCTGGGCATGACGCTGTCGGAGCTGATCGCGCGCGCCGAGGGTGACGAGCGGCGGCTGGCGCGGGCGGCGGACCAGCCGGTGTGGGTGGATCCGGACACCGGGTACCGGCGCCGGGCGGTCTCCCCCGCCGGCGGTCGTCCGCTGGAACTGGTGGAGGTCGAGCTGCCGCCGGGCGCGGAGGTGGCGCTGGCGGCGGGCACGTACACGTTCCTGCACCAGCAGATCTGGGTGCTGGCCGGGCGGTTGCGCTTCCACGAGGGCGCACAGGTGCACGAACTCGGCGCCGGGGACTGCCTGCAGCTGGGTCCTCCGGCGGACTGCGTGTTCGCGAACCCGGGGTCGCTCCCCTGCCGCTACCTGGTGGCGCTGGTGAAGCGGGGTACCTGACCGGGCGGCGTGATCAGGGGGAAGTGAGATCGAGGGCGGCGAGCGCGTGGTCGATCCACGCGGCGAGGAAGCGGTCCGGGGCGAGGTCGCCCGGGGTGTGTCCGATGAGGATGTCGAGGATCGGGTAGTAGGTCAGCGACGCGACCAGGACGGCGGCGGTGGCTTCCGGGTCGGCCACCCGGGACCTCCCCTGGTCCCGCAGTGTCGTGATCCACTCCGTGCCGCGGCGGTAGACGGTGGCGACGACACCCTGCCACATCCGCTCGAACAGATCGGGGAAGCCGGTGAATTCGCGGATCATCAGGCGGATGAGGTCGCGATCGGCGGCCATGAACGTCCAGACGACGTCGGCGAGGACGCGCAGTGCCTCGCGGGGGTCGTCCGGTAGCTGGGCGTCGGCGGTTTCGGCGGTGCGGGCGGCCAAGCGCGCGAGGTTGTCGTGGACCGCTGCCTCGAGGAGTGCCGCTTTGGACGGGAAGTGCTTGTAGAGCGCGCCGCTGCCGGGGTTGAGGCCGCAGGCGGTCTGGATGTCGGCGACGGAGGTGGTGTCGTAGCCACGGGTGGCGAAGAGGTGGACGGCTTCGTCGAGGATGCGGCGGCGGGTCACGCCGGGGGTTGTCCGAGCCATAGTGAGAAACTACTCTCTTTCTATGGTTGAAGTGACTGTCGAAGAGACCGTGTCGTGCACTCCGGACGCCTTTCTCGCGCTGGTCATGGACCCACGGCGGTACGCGGAGGTCGACCGCAAGCTGGGCCCGATCGACTGGGTGCGCCGGGAAGGGGACGTCACCGAGTTCCGGTTCCGTTCGGCGCTGCCGGGGCTGGGCCCGGGGCCGAAGGTCGTGTCCAGGATGACGCTGACGCCGGGTGAGCGGGTGGACGTCCAGCTTCCCGACCGGCCGGAGAACCGGCTCGCGCGCCGGCTCTCGACGTTCGAAGCCCGCTTCGAGTGTCTGCCGGTGGACGGCGGGATCCGGGTGCGGCGCCGGATCGCGTTCGGGTTCGCCGCTCCCCTGCGCTGGCTGGCCGAACCGATCCTGCGGCGGAAGCTGCGGGCCGACGTCGAGGCCGAGGTGCGGGGCGCGAAGCGGCTGCTCGAGCGTTGATCGGCACAGCGTTGATCGGCACAGCGTTGATCGGCACAGCGTTGACTGAAGTAATGAATCGGTGCTTCACTTCTTGACGTGCCCTACCGCCGCACCCCGAAGGTGCAGGAACGCCTGGACGCGCAGCGCGAGACGATCGTCGCCGCGGCGACGCGCCGGCTGGCCGAGCACGGCTACAGCGGATGTTCCGTCGCGGCGGTCGCCGAGGGCGCCGGGGTGGCCGTTGGCAGCGTCTACCGCCACTTCCCCACCAAGGCCGACCTGGTGGTGCACGTGTTCCGGCAGGTCGTGACGCGGGAGGTCGAGGCGGTCCGGGCGGCGTCGGCGGAGCCGGGTGAGCCCGTCGAACGGGTCCTGGCCGTGTTCGAGACGTTCGCGCAGCGCGCGCTGAAGGCGCCGCGGCAGGCGTACGCGTTGCTCGCCGAGCCGGTCGACGCGTTGATCGACGCCGAGCGGCTCGAGTTCCGGCGGGCGTTCACCGAGGTGGTCGCCGCGCACATCGCGGCCGGGGTGCGCGCGGGCGCGCTGCCGCCGCAGGACGGCCGGCTGACCGCCGCCGCGCTGGTTGGTGCCGCCGCCGAAGTCTTGATCGGCCCGTTGACCAGTGGGAACGCCGGTGACGTCGCCGAGCTTCGCACGTTCGTCGTCCGCGCTCTAGGAGGTTCCGATGCCCGCCACGCATGAGGTCACCAACCAGGTCCCGCCGCTGGCGGGCCACGACGTCGCCGACGACCCGGCGTTGCTGGCCGGGCTGGAGCGGGCGGGTGCGGGCTGGGCCGCCGGCGAGCTGCACGAGCTGGGGCGGCTGGCCGGGAGCGAACAGGCCCAGGAGTGGGGCCGGCTGGTCAACGAGAACGAGCCGGTGCTGCGCACGCACGACCGCTACGGCCACCGGATCGACGAGGTCGAGTTCCACCCGTACTGGCACGAGCTGATGACGGTGGCGGTGTCGCACGGGCTGCACGGGACGCCGTGGCAGGACCCGCGCGAAGGGGCGCACGCGGCCCGGGCGGCGAAGTTCTACGCGTGGGGTCAGGTCGAGGCCGGGCACAGCTGCCCGATTTCGATGACGTACGCGGCAATCCCGGCGCTGCGAGCGAATCCGGAGCTGGCGGCGCGGTACGAGCCGCTGCTGGCGGCGACCGAGTACGACTTCGGGCTGCGGGAGCCCAGTACCAAGCGCGGCCTGATCGCGGGCATGTCGATGACCGAGAAGCAGGGTGGTTCCGACGTGCGGGCGAACACGACGACGGCGACGCCGTCGGCGGACGGGAGCTATACCCTCGTCGGGCACAAGTGGTTCACCTCGGCGCCGATGTCGGACCTGTTCCTCACGCTCGCCCAGGCGCCGGGCGGGCTTTCCTGCTTCCTGCTCCCCCGGGTGCTGCCGGACGGCTCGCGCAACCCGATCCGGCTGCAGCGGCTGAAGGACAAGCTGGGCAACCGGTCGAACGCGTCGTCGGAGATCGAGTACGACCACGCGGTGGGGTGGCTGGTCGGCGAGGAGGGCCGCGGGGTCCGCACGATCATCGAGATGGTCAACAACACCCGCCTGGACTGCGTGCTCGGCAGCGCGTCGGGCATGCGGCTGGGGGCGGTGCGGGCGATCCACCACGCGACCCACCGGCACGCGTTCGGGAAGGCGCTGGTGGACCAGCCGCTGATGGCGAACGTCCTGGCCGACCTGGTGCTCGAGTCCGAAGCGGCGACGACGGTGGCGATGCGGCTGGCCGCGGCCGGCGACCGGTCCGGCGACGAGCAGGAGCAGGCGTTCCGGCGGCTCGGGCTGGCGGTGTCGAAGTACTGGGTGTGCAAGCGCGCGCCGATGCACGCGGCCGAGGCGCTGGAGTGCTTCGGTGGCAACGGCTACGTCGAGGAGTCCGGCATGCCGCGGCTCTACCGCGAGGCGCCGCTGTCGTCGATCTGGGAAGGCTCGGGCAACGTCGCCGCGCTGGACGCGTTGCGCGCGATGGGCAAGCAGCCGGAGGCGGTGGCGGCGTTCTTCGCCGAGGTCGAGCAGGCGGCCGGTGGCGACGCGCGGCTGGACGACGCCGTCGGCCGCGTCCGCAAGGAGCTGACCGACCTGACCGGGATCGAGTACCGGGCGCGGCGGCTGGTCGAGGCGATGGCGCTGGTGCTGCAGGGATCGCTGCTGGTGCGCCACGGCCACCCGGCGGTGGCGGACGCGTTCTGCGCGTCCCGCTTCGGCGGCGACTGGGGCATCGCGTTCGGCACGCTGCCGGCCGGAGTGGACACGGGCGCGATCATCGAGCGGGCCCAGGTGCGTTAGCCCGGTTCGCCGCGCAGCTGCGCGTTGAGCCGGGCCGCCTGCCGTGTGAGGTGCTCGCGTTCGGGAAGGCTGGCGGCGGACCGGGCCGCTTCGGCGTAGAGCCGGGCCGCGGTCACCGGGTCACCGTCACGCTCGTGGAGGTAGGCGGCGACCGCGGTGTGGCGTGGCAGGGCGGGATCGAGCTCCGCCAGTGCGGTCAGACCGGCCCGCGGGCCGTTGGCCTCGCCGACCGCGACGGCCCGGTTGAGGCGGGCCACCGGGCTGCCGGTGAGCCGCACCAGTTCGTCGTACCACTCGACGATCTGCACCCAGTCGGTCTCCTCGGCGGTCCGGGCGTCGGCGTGCAGGGCGGCGATGGCGGCCTGGGCCTGGTACTCCCCGAGGCGGTCGCGGGCCAGGGCGGCTTGGAGCACGTCGACCCCCTCGGCGATCAGGCGGGTGTCCCATCGGCCGCGGTCCTGCTCGGCGAGCGGCACGAGCCTGCCGTCGGGATCGGTCCGCGCCGGCCGCCGGGCGTGGTGGAGCAGCATGAGCGCGAGCAGGCCCGCGACCTCCTCGTGGTGGGTCTGGGCCGCCAGCCGGCGGGTGAGCCGGATCGCTTCGGCGGCCAAATCGATGTTGCCGCCATAGCCCTCGTTGAAGACGAGGTAGAGCACGCGTAGCACGGTGGCGACGTCGCCGTGCCGGGTGAACCGGACGCCCGCGACGGTTCGCTTGGCCCGGCTGATGCGCTGGGCCATGGTCGCTTCCGGCACGAGATAGGCCTGCGCGATCTGCCGTGTGGTCAGCCCGCCGACCGCGCGGAGCGTGAGCGCGACGGCCGCGGCCGGGCTGAGGGACGGGTGCGCGCACAGAAAGTAGAGCTGCAGTGTGTCGTCTCCCGCCTCGGCAGGGCCGGGCTCGGGCTCGCTCTCGAGACGGAGCTCGCGGTCGCGCCGGGCGGTCTCGGCGCGGGTGACGTCGAGGAACTTGCGCCACGCCACGGTGACCAGCCAGCCCTTGGCGTCCCGGGGCGGGTCGTCCGGCCACACCCGCACGGCTTCGACCAGGGCGTCCTGAACGGCGTCCTCGGCCGTCGCGAAGTCCGCTCCGCGCCGGACGAGGACGCTGGTCACGGCGGGGGTGAGGGTCCGCAGCAGCGCTTCGTCCACCGTGCGTCACTCCGTGATGGTCGGGGGCGCGGTCAGGAACGGGCGTATCTCGAGCCACTCGTGGATCGGCTTCCCGCCCGCGCCCGGCGCCGCGGACAGCTCGGCGGCCAGCTCGAGCGCCCGCTCGTAGGTCTCGACGTCGATGATCGCCCAGCCGGCGATCAGGTCCTTGGTCTCCGCGAACGGGCCGTCGGTGACCGGCGGCTTCCCCTCGCCGCCATAGCGGACGAAGGTGCCCTCCGGGGAGAGCGCCTGGTGTTCGACGAACTCGCCGGTGCTCTCGAGCCGGGCGCCGAAGTCCTTCATGTACCGCATGTGGGCCGAAACCTCCTCCGGTGTCCACTGGTCCATCGGCACGTCGTTGACCGCCGCCGGCGCGCCGCGGTAGTGCTTGAGCAGCAGGTACTTGGGCATCGTGGTCTCCTTGGATGTGGTGGGGGTCTTCAGGCGTTCTGACGTTCGGCCCGCTGCCGGACCAGTTCCTCGACCGCGCTGGGCAGGGTCGTCTCGAAGTCGATCAGCTTCGCCCACGTCGGGGTCACGACGATCCGGACCATGCCGTCGTAGAGCGACCGCACCTCCGCCTCCCATTCGACCCGCTGCTCGGCCGTCATCTCGTAGCTGCCGTTCATCTGGAGGTACTCCGCCGGGATGCCGTCGACGACGTCCAGTTCGGCCCGGCCGCGGATGAGCAGGATCTTGGGCGGGTGTACTTCGGTATCGATGGTCAGGGCGACCGCCGGGTTCGCGCGCAGGGCCGCCAGCTTCGGGGCGTTCTTCGACGTGCACAGGACGATCTCCGAGCCGTTCCAGGTGAACGCGATCGGCACGCTGCGCGGGGTGCCGTCCTTGGCGACGTAGGCCAGGCGCGTGAGGTCGCGGGCCAGGAGTTCCTGGCTGAGCGGCCGGTTCAGGACCTCGGTGATCTCGTTCGGCTGCACGGTTCCTCCTTCTCCGGTGCGGCCCGTCCTGGCCGCTGATGTGCCTGGGACGGAGCCGTCGCGACGTTCTCGACACCCGGAGCACACCAATTTCGGAAAAGTTTTGCCCGGGGCCGGCGCTAGTGGCCGAGGGCGTCGAGGGCGCCCGCGACCGCGGCGGCTTTCAGTTCTTCGGCGGGGGCGTCGGGGAACTGCATGCAGACGTCCTGCAGGCCGCCCAGGGCGAGGACGGCGCGGGCGGATTGCTCGAGCGTGGGCTCGGGGCCGCAGATCAGCGTGGTCAGCCGGGTGCGCCAGCCCAGCACCTTGTCGATGAGCCCGAGGTCGGCCAGGGTCGGCAGCTCGGCCAGCAGCATGATGACGGGCGCGCGGTGCCGGTAGTTGAAGTCGAAGAACCCCTCGATCAGCTCTCGCACCGGGGTGTCGCCGCGGGCCTCCTGGTCGAGGAGGAACCTCTCGCCGTCGTCGAGCAGTGGCTGGATGATGCTGCGGACCAGGTCGTCGCGCGAGGGGAAGTGGTAGTAGAGCGCGGGCTTGGTGATGCCCAGCCGGTCGGCGATGTCCTGCAGGCTGGTGCGCTGCACCCCTTGGCTCGCAAAGAGCTCTCGGGCGGCGTCCTGGATGCGTTGCTTGGTGTCGGAGGGTTTCGGCACGGCCCCAGCATAACTGACTTAACGATAGGTAAGGAGCTGTGGTACAACTTACCTACCGTTAAGTCAGGGAGGTTCTCATGCGGGTTCTCGTCTCCGGCGCCAGCATCGCGGGTCCGGTGCTGGCGTACTGGCTGGCCAGGCACGGCTTCGACGTCACGGTCGTCGAGCGCGCGCCGGCGCTGCGGAAGACCGGCGGCCACGCGGTCGACCTGTTCCGGCCGGCCATGGACATCACCGAACGGATGGGCGTGCTGCCCCGCGTCGAGGCGCTCGCCACCGGCACGACCCGGCTGACGCTCCACCGGGAAGGCGTCCGGCGGCCCGTGCGGATCGACCTGGCGAAGATCTTCCGCGCCACGTCGGACCGGCACGTCGAGGTCATGCGCGACGACCTCAGCGAGATCTACTACGACGCCGGCCGCGACGACGTCGAATACCTGTTCGGCGACTCGATCACCGCCATCTCCCCCGACGGCGAAGTCACCTTCGAACAGGCCGCGCCGCGCCGGTTCGACGTCGTCGTCGGGGCCGACGGGCTGCACTCGAACGTGCGGCGCCTGGTGTTCGGCGAGGAGGCCGGGCTGACGAAGTTCATCGGGGCCTACCTGGCCGTCCTGTCCCTGCCGGACTCCCTCGGCCTCGACGGCGAGACCGTCATGCACCTCGGCGTCGGCCGCACCACGGGCATCTACAGCGCCCGGCACATGTCCGAGGCGCGCGCGGTGTTCCTGTTCCGCCGCGACGAGCCACTCGACTACCACCACCGCGACCTCCCGCGGCAGAAGCAGCTGCTGCGGGAAGCGTTTGCCGGGCTGCACCCGCAGGTCGACGGCTGGCTGGCCGAGCTGGACGGCGCGGGCCCGTTCTACTTCGACTCGATCACCCAGCTGACGCTGGACACCTGGTCACGCGGCCGGGTCACCCTCGTCGGCGACGCCGGTTACTGCCCCGGCCCGGCCGTCGGCGGCAGCACCAGCCTCGCGGTGCTCGGCGCGTACGTCCTGGCCGGCGAGCTGGCCGCGGCGGGCGGGGACCACGAGCGCGCCTTCGCCGCCTACGAACGGGAAATGGGCGAGCTGGTGCGGCAGAGCCGGGCGTTCGCGGTCGGCGCCGCGCGGCGCCTGATCCCTGCCTCCCGCACCGGGACGTGGGCACTGGCCCGCGGCGGCCAGCTGGTCTCCGCCCTGCCGGCCGGGCTCACGACGGCGCTCGCGAAGCTCAACACCGGAGGGGTGCGGATGCACGACTCGATGCGGGTCAAGGACTACGCGGTCACACCGGTCGGGTAGGCCCTGTTTCGCGGCCGCGGCGACGCACCGCGAACGGCTCGCTCATGTCGTCAAGACTGGGCGGCGGTCGACCAACCTCGGACGCGCGGCTAGCGGTGGTGGTCGGCCGCCTCCTGGACCCGGGCGCGGTACCGGTCCCACCAGGCCTGGTCGCCGATGTCGTCGTGGTCGGCGCCCGGATGGCCGTCGATCAGCTCGCGGAGGATGTCGGCGTGGCCCGCGTGGTGCGCGGTCTCGGCCACGACCCGCACGAGCAGCGAGCCGAACGTCGTCTTCCGGCGCTCCTCCGGCCACCACGGCACCGAGGCCGGCGCGTCGAGCGGCAGCAGTTCGATCGACTCGTCGGAGTGCCGCCACGCGGTCCGGTACAGCTCGACGAGTTCTTCGCGGGTCTGCTCGGCGGTGGCCCACATGTCGGCGCTGTCCCAGATCGACCCGTCCGCCACCCACGGCAGCGTGACCGGGGCCGGGCGGCCCACGCAGTCACCGAGGTAGCCGAGCTCACCCCCGGTGACGTGCTTGACCAGGCCCAGGAGGTTGGTCGCCGTCGGCGTCATCGGACGGCGGATGTCGTACTCACTCAGCCCGGACAGCGACGCGAGCAGGCTGTCACGGGACTCCTGCAGGTACCGGCGCAGGTCGGCGGAAAGGGGATCCATGCGCGCGACGCTAGCGCCGGGCACCGACAAAACGGGCGGGCGCGCGGGAGGAGCCCCGCGCGCCCGCACCCCCAGTAGTCCGGCGGAACCCGCCGTCAGGGGTCAGGAGACAACGAGTACCGCGCTGGATACCGGGAATCCCGGCGTTTTCAGCCCAGCAGCAGCCCTGGGTCGGTCTCCGGCGTCCCCGCGGGCCACCACGCGTCGCCGTCGAGCCGGTACGGGTGCCATTGGCCCTGGTGGTCCAGCCGCACCTGCATCCCGCCGACCGTGCAGTGGTTGCGGTCGAACACCGGTTCCTCGTCCGTGACGTCGGCGAGCGCGGCGCGCGCGGCCGCCAGTGCGGTTTTCGGTGGCGTCCACGGCGCGTCGAGGACTTCGAGACCGGCACGTCCGCCGTAGGTCCAGGCCGCGACCGCCCGCCGGAAGCCGGGCCCGTCGCCGAGCCGCCCGGCGACCGAAGGGAACTCCGCGGCCAGCCGCACCGCGTCGTGCCGCCGTCCCGGCCACGGCTCCCCCGCCAGCAACGCCTTCGCCTGCGCCGTAGCGTTGGCGGTCAGCAGGGCGAAGGCTTCGGCGGGCACGCCGGGCGCGGCGGGAATCGACGGGGCGCCCGCCGGCTGGAAGCCGGCCAGGTCCGGCAGCTCCCCCGGCGTCCGGTCCTCGGCGGCGAAGTCCTCCCGCGGCGCGGTGCGGCTCTCCAGCTCCTCGCGGATCTCGCGCTCGCCCTTGCCCCGCATCAGCAGCAGCACGAACGGGTCCGCGTCCAGCAGCCACGACGCCTGGAACGACAACGCCGCCGCATGCTTGCAGGGCAGCTCCCAGCCCGGGCAGTCGCACTCCGGATCGAGGTCGCCGATCACGGGCAGCAGGTGGACGCCCGCGTCGTCGGCTGCCTCGACGAGATCGTGGGGCATGTCCCGGTCCAGCAGTGCCGCCAGGTGCCCCGCGCGCGACGCGACCCGGTCGAGGAACCGCGTCCAGTCCGCTTCGGACAGTTCCGCCAGCCGCAGCTCGGTCCGGAACGGGCCGCCGTCGACGTCGTCGACCACCGCCGCGATCCGGCCCGGGCTCACCGTGATCGGCCCGACCAGCCCGGCCGCGGCGTACTTGCGGCCCTGCTTGAGCTGACGCTGGTCCAGCGCGGTGTCCTCCATCGCGCTCAGCCAGGCCCGGCCCCACCACGACCTCGCGAACCGCCCGCGCGCCCCGGTGACCCCGAAGGCGGGGAACCCGCGTACCCGTTCGTCGCTCATCCGCGGCTCCTCAGCTCGACGAGCTCCGCGAGCTCGTTGTCCGACAGTTCGGTCAACGCGGCTTCGCCGCCGGCCAGCACCGCGTCGGCCAGTGCCCGCTTCTCCCGCAGCATCGCCGCGATCCGGTCTTCGACCGTGCCTTCGGTGACGAGCCGGTGCACCTGCACCGGCCGGGTCTGCCCGATCCGGTACGCCCGGTCGGTCGCCTGGTCCTCCACCGCCGGGTTCCACCAGCGGTCGAAGTGCACGACGTGGTCGGCGCGGGTCAGGTTCAGCCCGGTGCCGGCCGCCTTCAGCGACAACAGGAACACCGGCACCTCGCCGGCCTGGAACCGGGCCACCAGGTCTTCGCGGCGGGCCACCGGCGTGCCGCCGTGCAGCAACTGCGTGCCGATCCCGCGCGCGGCCAGGTGCTTCTCCAGCAGCCGGGCCATGGCGACGTACTGGGTGAACACCAGCACCGCGCCACCTTCGGCGAGGATCGTGTCCAGCAGCTCGTCGAGCAGCTCCAGCTTGCCCGAGCGGCCGCCGCCCTCTTCCGGAGACACGGCTTTCAGGTACTGCGCCGGGTGGTTGCAGATCTGCTTCAGCGCGGTCAGCAGCTTGACGATCCTCCCGCGTCGCGCCATCCCGTCGCTTTCGGCGATGTCGGCCATCATCTCCCGCACGACCGCCTCGTACAGCGCCGCCTGTTCGGGGCTGAGCGCCACCGGCCGGTCGGTCTCGGTCTTCGCCGGCAGCTCCGGCGCGATCCCCGGATCGGACTTGCGCCGTCGCAGCAGGAACGGCCGCAGCAACCGCGAAAGCCGCTCGGCCGCGGCCGCGTCCCCGGCTTCGATCGGCTTCGCCCAGCGGGCCCGGAACTCGGTCAGCGACCCGAGCAGCCCCGGCGCCGTCCAGTCCAGGATCGCCCACAGCTCCGCGAGGGTGTTCTCCACCGGGGTGCCGGTCAGCGCCACCCGCGCGGCCGCGGGCACCAGCCGCAACGCCTTCGCCGTGCCCGACCGGTGGTTCTTGACGTGCTGGGCCTCGTCGGCGACCAGCAGCCCCCACCGCACCCCGGCCAGCGGCGCGGGGTCGGTGCGCAGTGTGCCGTAGGTGGTCAGCACGAACCCGTCGACGTCGTCGAGGGACCGGGCGCTGCCGTGGAAGCGCCGCACCGGCACGCCGGGAGCGAACCGCCGGATCTCGCGTTCCCAGTTGCCCAGCAGCGATGCCGGGCACACCACCAAGGTCGGCCCGGACGCCCGGTGCAGGTGCAGCGCGATCAGCGTGACCGTCTTGCCCAGGCCCATGTCGTCGGCGAGACAGCCGCCGAGGCCCAGCCCGGTGACGGTGGCCAGCCACTGCAGCCCGCGCAGCTGGTAGTCGCGCAGGGACGCGGCCAGCCCGGCCGGCGGCGCCTCCGGTTCCGGCGGCCCGGACAGCCGTTCCCGCAGCCGCGCCAGCCACCCCTCGGTGACGACTTCGACCTGCTCGCCGTCGACCTCGGTGCTGCTGGACAGCACGGCGCCGAGGGCGTCGACCGGGGTGAGCGGCTTGAGCGACCGGTCCCGCGCCTTCGCCGCCAGCGCCGGATCGACCAGCACCCACCGGTCCCGCAGCCGCACCACCGGACGGCGGGCCTCGGCGAGCGCGTCCAGCTCCGCTTCGGTCAGCACCTCGCCGCCCAGGGCGAGCTGCCAGTCGAACGCCAGCGCCCGCCCACCGCCGAAGAACGACGGCAGGTCGGCCGGCGCGTCCCCGGCGCTCACCACGGCCCGCGCGGTCAGCGAACCCGCCAGCTCGGCCGGCCAGTGCACGTCGATCCCGGCCGCCGCCAGCCGCGGCGCCGCGGCCGCGACCAGCTCGCTCACGTCGTCCTCACCGAGGGCCAGCTCGTCCGGCACGGCCGAAGTGAGCAGCGGGCCCAGCGCCGGCCACACCTGCGCGCCCCGCCGCAGCGCCAGCACGACGTCGATGCGGGCCCGCGGCCCGAACCGGCCGGTGGCCCACAGTTCGGTCGCGTCGGCGAGCTGCCCCGGGTCGGCGAGGCTGTGCACCTGCACCACGGCGCGGTAGCGGCCGGCGTCGAATCCGCCGGGCGCTTCCACGCGCAGCGAAACCCGGATTCCCGAGTCGAGGCCCGCGGCCAGCTCGTCCGCCCAGTCGCGCACCGCCTCCGCCCGCTGCGGCGCGACCGCGGCGAACAACCGCGTCCCGGCCGCCTTCGCCGCGGCGGGCGTGCGGGGCAGCGTGTCGGCGACGGCGTCGAGGAAGGCCCGCAGCAGCGGACCCGGGGCCCGCTCGTCCGGCGGCATCGCGGCCGCCAGCTCCCGCAGCCACGCGGCTTCACCCGGTTCGAGCGGCCCGACGCGCCAGGCGTCGTGCCCGGCCGCGGTGACGCCGGGCAGCAGCCGACCCGCGGCGACCAGCCGCAGCGCGGCCTTCGCCGCCGTCGTCCAGAACACCGCGGACGGGTCGGGATCGGCCGTGGCCAGCAGTTCCGCGAGCCCGTCCACAACGGACATCCGGTGTGGACCGAGCACCAGTTGCCCGGTCCGCGGTGGTTCGCCCGGTTCGAAGTCGACGTTCAGTTCCCCAGCCTCCTGTATCGATGTACGGACAACGGCACGAACACCGCGAGCAGCACCAATGGCCACCCGACCGCCATCACCACCGGGTGCGCGCTCACCCACGACTGCCCGGCCGCTCCCGGGTTGCCGAACAGCACCCGCGCCGCCGTCACCGTGGAGGACAACGGGTTCCACTCCGCCACGGTTCCCAGCCACGCCGGCATCGTCGAGGTCGCCACGAACGCGCTGGAGAGGAACCCGAACGGGAACTCCAGCGTCTGCGCGAGCGTCACCATCGACGGATCGGACGTCAGCAGCCCCAGGTAGATCCCGGCGAACACCAGCGCCGTCCGCAGCAGGAGCAGCAGCCCCAGCGCCGCGAGGGTCTCGCCGAGGCTGCCGTGCGGCCGCCAGCCGACGGCGAACCCGCACCCGAGCAGCACCGCCAGCGCGAGCACCGCGTTCACCAGGTCCGCCGCCACCCGCCCGGTGAGCACCGCCGACGGCGCCATCGGCAGCGACCGGAACCGGTCGGTGACGCCTTTCGCCGCGTCGTCCAGCACCGCGATCATCGTCCCGGACAACCCGAACGCCATCGTCATCGCGAACATCCCCGGCATCAGGAACTCACGGTAGGAGCCGCCGCCGGGCACGGTCATCCCGCCGCCGAGCAGGTAGGCGAAGATCAGCATTATCAGGATCGGGAACGCCACGACCGTGGCCAGCCGGGCCGGCCGCCGCGCCAGGTGCGCGAGGTACCGCTGGGTCAGCGTCCACCCGTCTTCCAGCGCCCACCTCATCGGGCCACCTCCGTTTTCCCGGTCAGCCGCAGGAACACCTCGTCCAGCGTCGGGCGCCGCAGCGCGACGTCGGCCACCGCCAGCCCGGCCGTGGCCAGCTCGCGGACGACGTCGGTGAGCACCGACGCCTCGTCCGGCGCGGGCGCGCTCACCCGGAGTTCCTCGGTGACCGGCTCGGCGCCGGTGACGCGGGCGAGCAACGCCGTCGCCGCGGCGAGGACGTCCGGGTCGGTCACCACCAGCTCGATCCGGGTCGCCCCGAGCGAGCCCTTCAGCTCGGCCGGGGTCCCTTCGGCGATGACGCGGCCGTGCTCGACCAGCGAGATCCGGTCGGCCAGCCGGTCGGCCTCCTCCAGGTACTGCGTCGTGAGGAGCACGGTCGTGCCGTCGGCGACCAGGGACCGCACCGCCCGCCAGACCTCGGTGCGGCTGCGTGGGTCGAGCCCGGTCGTCGGCTCGTCGAGGAACAGCACCCGCGGCGTGGCGAGCAGCGACGCGGCCAGGTCCAGCCGCCGCCGCATCCCGCCGGAGTACGCCGAAACCGGCTTCGACCCGGTGTCCGCCAGGCCGAACCGCTCCAGGAGGTCGTCGGCGCGGCGCGCGGCCGCGCGTCGGCCCAGGTGGTGCAGCCGGCCGAACAGCACGAGGTTCTGCCGCCCGGACAGCAGTTCGTCCACCGCGGCCTGCTGGCCGACCAGCCCGATCGCCGAGCGCACTCTCGCTGATTCAGTGGCGACGTCGAACCCGGCCACCCGTGCGACGCCGCCGTCGTGGCGCAGCAGCGTGGACAGCACGCGGACCGCCGTCGTCTTGCCCGCACCGTTGGGTCCCAGCAGGCCGCACAGGGTGCCGGCCGGGACGGAGAGGTCGAACCCATCGAGGGCGTACGCGTCGCCGTAGTGCTTGCGAAGTCCCTCGGCGTGGATCTGCGGAGTCATCTTCCCCCAAACTCTGTACGTTGTACGAAGAAGAGGTTAGCACAACTCTGTACGACGTACGGGATTTGGGTGGGCAGAATGAGCGGCGTGAGCACGGAGGAGAACGGCGGCGGCGATCCGCGACGGGCGATCGAGCTGCTCTGGGGCGTGTCCGCACTCCCTCGGCGGGGCCCGAAACCGAAGCTGACCACCGCCGACGTCGTCCGCGCGGCGATCACGCTCGCCGACGCCGGCACCATCGACGCGGTCACCATCCGCCACGTCGCCGAGCACCTCGGCGTGGCCGCCATGTCGCTCTACACCTACGTGCCCGGCCGGGCCGAGCTGCTGGACCTGATGATCGACCACGTCCACGGCGAGCTGGCGGCCCCCGAGCCGGACCTCGGCTGGCGGGCGGCACTGACCGCGATCGCCGAAGACCAGTGGGCGCTCTTCCACCGCCACCCCTGGCTGCCGCAGGTCGCCACCAGCCGCTCGGCGCTGGGCCCGAACAGCTTCGCCAAGTACGAGAACGAGCTGCGCGCGGTCGAGGGCATCGGCCTCGACGACGTCGAAATGGACGCTGCGGTCGCCCTCGTCACCGGCCTGGTCCGGACCACCGCGCGCAGCTCGCTCGAGGCCGCCCGCCTGGTCCGCTCCAGTGGCATGACCGACGCGCAGTGGTGGGAGCGCGCCGCGCCGGTCCTGGCCGGCATCCCGGCCGCCGACGCGGCGCACTATCCCCTCTCCTCCCGGGTCGGCCAGGCCGCGGGCGAGTTCCACAACGCCGCCGAAGACCCGGCCCACGCCTTCCGCTTCGGCCTCGCCCGCGTCCTGGACGGCATCGAGGTGCTGGTGTCAGAGCGCCAGCCGTAGCTCCGCCGGCCGCCAGGTCCCGCCGTCCGGCGCGCGCGGCACGTCGTCGACGGCCAGCGCCAGGTCCGGGAAGCGGGCGAACAGCGTCGACAGCGCCACCTCCGTCTGCACCCGGGAGATCGACGCGCCCAGGCAGAAGTGCGGGCCGTGCGAGAACCCCAGCTGCGGCGGCCCCGAACGGGTGACGTCGAGGCGGTCGGCGTCGGCGAACACCCGCGGGTCACGGTCGGCGGCCACGATCGCCGCCGTCACCCGCTCGCCCTTGCGGATGACCTCGCCGTCGATCTCGACGTCCTCGCGCGCGAACCTCGGCGTGGTCAGCAGCTGCGGGCTGCACCAGCGCATCAGCTCCTCGACCGCGCCCGGCCACAGCGCCGGCTCCGCTCGTAGCGCCGCGAGCTGCTCCGGGTGCTTGAGCAGGGCTTCGACGGCGTTGGCGATGAGGTTCACCGGCGTCTGCCCGCCCAGCACCAGGTGCCAGACCAGGGTGACCAGCTCGGTATCGGTGAGCCGGTCACCGTCCTCGGCCTGGGCGCGCACCAGGTCGCCGATGAGGTCGTCACCCGGCTCGATCCGGCTGCGCGCCACGGCGCCCTTGGCGCCCTCGATGATCGCCGGGATCGCCGCGGCGAAGTCCGGGCCCATCCCGCCGGCCACCGCGGCGCCGTACTCGCGCCAGCGCGGCCGGTCGGCGTCCGGAACGCCGACCAGCTCGCAGATGACGTCGATCGGCAGCGGCCGCGCGAAGTGCGGCACCAGGTCGACGACGCCGTCCTCGGCGTGCGCGGGCAGCTCGTCGAGCAGTCGTCCGGTGATCGCCACCAGCCTCGGCCGCAGCTGCGCGGCCCGCTTCGGCGTGAACGCGGGCGCGACCAGCCGGCGCAGCCGCAGGTGCTCGGGCCCGTCCTGCTCGGCCATCGTCCGCATGTACTCCAGGCAGTGGTCGGGGATGCCGGGTGGCCGCATGAAGCTGCCGGAGTTCACCTCGAACCGGGGGTCGCTCAGCATCGCCCGGGCCTCGGCGTAGCGGGTCAGCGCCCAGAACGGGCCGAAGCCGGGGATCACCAGCTTGGCCAGCGCGCCCTCCTCCCGCGCCCGGTCGTAGGCGGTGAAGGGGTCGGTGAGCACTTTCAGGTCGGTCAGGTCGATCTCGGGGGTCATCCACCACTCCAGATGTTCAAATCAGATGTTCTAATCATCTCAGTGGTCACGGTATCTTGATCCGCGACACCACGGCAAGGAGGACGATGGTCAGGCTCAGCAGGGCGGAGACCCAGGAACGCAACCGCGCGAAGGTGCTCGCCGCCGCCCGCGACGAGTTCGCCCGGCGCGGCTTCCGCGAGGCCAAGGTCGACGTCATCGCCGAACGCGCCGAACTCACCCGCGGCGCGGTCTACTCCAACTTCCCCGGCAAGCGGGCCCTCTACTTCGCCGTCCTGGCCGACCTCGCCGAACGCGCGCCCCGGCCCGCGGCCCCGCCGCCGCACCCGAGCGCGTCCGACACCCTCGCCGCCTTCGCCCGCGCCTGGGTCGCCCGGCTCCCCCTGGCCACCGACAGCGACAGCGATGAGGCCCGCCTCGCCCGCGACCTGCTGCCGGAGATCCTCGCCGACGAACACACCCGCCGGCCGTTCGCGCAGCTCATGCGCGTCAACGCGATCCTGCTCGGGCTCGCCCTCGAACGCCTCCGCCCGGGACGGCGCCTGGTGCGGGTCGCCGAAACCGCGCTGACCACGCTGTACGGCGCGAGCCAGCTCGCCGCCGCCGCGCCCGGCTTCGGCGAGCCCTTCCACGTCGTCACCGCGTGCGCCGCCCTGCTGGACCTGGACCTCGCCGACGAGTGGCCCTCGACTCCGCCGATCGTGAGCCAGGCCCGCCGCACCGACGAACCGTGGCACCCGCCGACGGCCACCAACCTGCTGACCGGCGAACCCGTGCGACCCGGCGACGGCGTCGTCACCGTCCTCGGCCTGCACCGCGCCGCCGCCTTCGAAGAAGCCGTCCGCACCGGCGCGGACGTCACCGCGGTCCTCGTCACCAGCGACCCCGGCGAGCTCGCCCCGCTGGCCCGCCTCGCCGTCGCCGACCTGCGCGGCTGCCTCGACCAGGCGATCGCGCCGCCCACCCGGCCGCGGCTGCGGATCATCTGCGACGCGGGCGGCGCGCTCGCCGCGGCCACCGGCGTCACCGCGGTCAGCGACGCCACCGAAACGGCCGTCCGCGTCGAAGGCGGCCGGATCGTCATGCGCGCCGAGGGCTTCGGCGCCTGCCACGCGGCGGCTGTCGGTCCCGGGCCCGACCGTTCGTCGGGAGGGTGAACCGGCGGAAGGAGCAGCGGTGGTGGACGTCGAGACCGCGGTCGCGGAGGCCTTCCGCGAGGAGTGGGGCCAGGTCGTGGCCACGCTCATCCGGATCACCGGCGACTGGGACCTCGCCGAGGAATGCGCCCAGGAGGCGTTCGCCCTCGCCCTGCGCACCTGGCCTCGCGACGGCATCCCGCGCCGGCCCGGTGCCTGGCTCACCACCGCCGCCCGCAACCGCGCCACCGACCGGATCCGCCGCGAAACCGCCGGCGCCGCCAAGCTCCGGGAGGCCGCCCTGACGCACCACCCCGACGAACCCGGCTTCGACGACAGCGGCGTGACCGACGACCGGCTGCGGCTCATCTTCACCTGCTGCCACCCGGCACTGGCCACCGAAGCCCAGGTCGCGCTCGCGCTGCGCACCCTCGCCGGGCTGAGCACCGCCGAGATCGCCCGCGCCTTCCTCGTGCCCGAAGCGACCATGTCGCAACGGCTGGTGCGGGTGAAACGCAAGATCCGCCACGCCGGCATCCCCTACCGCGTCCCGCCCGCGCACCTGCTGCCCGAGCGCACCGCCGCCGTGCTCGGCGTGCTGTACCTGACGTTCAACGAGGGCTACTCCGCCAGCGCCGGCCCCGACCTGCTCCGCCCCGACCTCGCCGCCGAAGCCATCCGGCTCACCCGCGTGCTCGCCGAGCTGATGCCCGACGAACCCGAGGTCCTCGGCCTGCTCGCGCTGCTGCTGCTCCAGCACGCCCGCCGCGCCACCCGCGTCGGCACCGACGGCGAACTCGTCCCCCTCGAAGAGCAGGACCGCACCCGCTGGGACACCGCGCGGATCACCGAAGCCACCGGGATCCTGGAGACCGCGCTGCGCCGCCGTCACCCCGGGCCGTACCAGATCCAGGCCGCCATCGCCGCCTGTCACGCCACGGCGGCCCGGGCGGGCGACACCGACTGGGCCCAGATCGCCGGCCTCTACCGCGAACTGCGCAAGTTCGTGCCCAGCCCGGTCGTCGAGCTCAACCGCGCGGTCGCGGTCGGCATGGCCGACGGCCCGCTCGCCGGTCTCGCCCTCCTCGACGAGCTGACCACCGCCCTCGAGGGCTACCACCTGCTGCCGGCCACCCGCGCCGACTTCCTCCGCCGCCTCGGCCGCCACGACGAAGCGGCGCAGTGGTACGCCATTGCCCGCGACCTGGCGCCCACCGACGCCGAACGCCGCTACCTCACGCGCAGAATTTCCGAAACGGTGTCGGTCCCGGACGAGCCCGATCGTCGGGAAGGCGAACCCGACCACCGGAGGAACCCATGACCACCCTCGCCGTACCCGGCGCCACGATCACCTACGACGTCATTGGCGGCGGCCCCGTCCTGCTGCTGGTCCCGGGTGGACCCGCCGACGCCACGGTGTTCACGCCCATCCGGTCGCTGCTGGCCGAAGACCACACCGTGGTCACCTACGACCCGCGTGGCCTCTCCCGCAGCCCCCTCGACGGCGAACCGCCGGCTGTGGGGATCCTCCGCGAACACGCCGACGACGTCCACCGCCTGCTCGCCGAGGTCGGGCCCGCGGACGTCCTGGCCAGTAGCGGCGGCGCCGTCACGATGCTCGAACACGTCCTGCGCCACCCCGGTGACGTCCGCACGGTCGTGCTGCACGAACCACCGATCACCCGGTACCTGCCCGCCGAGACGCTCGCCGGGCCCGACATTCCCGCGATCTTCCGCGACCAGGGTGTCGGCGCGGCCTTCCCCGCCTTCATGGCGACCTTGGGCATCGACCCCCCGCCGCCGCTCGACCCGCGCGGGGAAGGCAACTTCGCCTACTTCTTCGGCCACCTGATGCCGGCCGTCGGTGCCTACGACCCGGATCTCGACGCGCTCCGGGCGACGTCGGCGCGGCTGGTCGTGGGCGCCGGAGAGAAATCAGCCGGGCAGCCGGCCCACGAATCGGGCCTCGGACTCGCCGCCGATCTCGGCCTGATCGCCCAACCGTTCCCGGGCGACCACGGCGGGTTCGCCGCCGAACCGGAAGCCTTCGCCGCGCGGCTGCGCGAAGTACTGAAAGGACGCTGAAATGCGGTACCTGCTGATGATCTGCGGGGACGAAACCGCCGAGGAGCACCAGTACGACGGGTGCGGCGGCTGGGGCGAGGACCTGGAACGCCGCGGCAAGATCCGCGGCGGCGGAGGGCTCCGCCCGCCGTCGGAAGCCACCACGATCCGCGTCCGCGACGGCGAAGTGCTGCTGACCGACGGGCCGTTCACCGAGGCCAAGGAACAGATCGGCGGCTACGTCGTCCTCGAGTGCGACGACCTCGACGAAGCACTCGAGATCGCGGCCAAGCACCCCGCCGCGACCTACGGCAGCATCGAGGTCCGCCCGATCCTGACCTTCGAGGAGCCCGCCTGATGCCGTCCATAGTGGACCGGCCCGCCCAGCGGTACGTCGCCGAGCGCGCCACCCTCGGAATTCCGGAGTTCCCGCGGATCGCCGACCGCCTCCCGCCGCTCATCGGCGGGGTGGCCGCGCAAGGCGTCGTGGCCGGGGCGCCGTTCTTCCGCTACCGGGTCATCCACCCCGGCACGCGGTTCACCGTCGAGGCCGGTGTCCCGATCGAGGGCGGATTCACCCCGGAAGAACCGGCCTTCCTCGGTGAGCTGCCGGCGGGCAGGTACGTCCTCGACACCTACGTCGGCGCCCCTGACGGCCTGGCCGCCGCGACGGAGTCGGTGCTCGCCTGGGGCGCGGCCGAGGGCGTCACCTGGGACCGCCGCGAAGGGCCCGACGGCGACGAGTGGGGCTGCCGCCTGGAGGTGCTGCGCACGAACCCGCGCGAAGTGCCGGACCCCACCCGGTGGGTCACCGACCTGCTCTTCCGCATCGCCGGCTGACCGGTCAGCGGCGGGTGAGCACGGCGGCGACCAGGCATCCGAAGCCCGCCGTGCTCACCAGGGCGCGCAGGACGTTCCAGCGCACCCACGCCGTCTCGAACCGTGCCCGGACCGCCGCGTAGTCGTCTCCGCCGCTTTCCAGTGCGTTGTTCAGGGGGATGTTCAGCGCGCCGGTGATCACCAGCATCGCCACCAGGAACACGAACCCCGCGATCACCCACGGCAGCGACCTCGAGCCCAGGTTCAGGAACACCGCCACGCCCGCCAGCAGCGGCGCACCCAGGAACGTCACCATGAACACCGGATTGATGATCGCGACGTTGATCCCGCGCATCGCCTCCACGAACGTCTTGTCGTCGCCGCCCGCCAGGCCCGGCATCACCGAGCAGGCGTAGGCGTAGAACAGCCCCGCGATCAACCCGGCCGCGACCAGCGCGGCCACCAGCACCACACCCGAGAACGTCGTCATCGCCTTCTCCTCCACCCTCGTCGTCATGCTCCCGAGTCAAGCCGCTGCGCGTGAGACTCTCCATAGTTGAAAGCCTCGATCGCATGTTTCAGCGTCTACCCTGAGGAGCATGGACCCCCTCGCCGCGCTCCTCGACGGCCCCCGCGCCCACGGCGCGTTCCTGCTGCGCTCGGTGCTCACCCCGCCGTGGTCGCTGCGCATCGAAGACCGGGCGCCCCTGACCGTCGTGTCGGTGGTGCGCGGCGAAGCGTGGATCGTGCCCGACGCCGGCGAAGCCGTGCCGCTGGGCGAAGGCGACGTCGCGATCGTCCGCGGCCCCGGCCCCTACCTCGTCGCGGACCACCCGACGACCCCGCCGCAGGCGCTGATCCTGCCCGGCCAGGAGTGCCGCACCCCCGACGGCGGGCACCTCACCGAACTCGCCGACGTCGGCGTCCGCACCTGGGGCCACGGCACCGACGGCCCGGTCGTGCTGCTCACCGGCACCTACGGCATGGAAGGCGAGCTCAGCAAGAAGCTCCTGGCCGCACTGCCCACGCTGATCGTCCTGCGCGCCGCCGACTGGCCCACCCCGCTCGTCGGCCTGCTCGCCGTCGAAATCGGCCGCGACGTGCCCGGCCAGGAAGCCGTTCTCGACCGCCTGCTCGACCTGCTGCTGATCGCCGCGCTGCGGGCCTGGTTCGACCGGCCGGACACCAGCGCGCCCGCCTGGTACCGCGCCCACGACGACCCGGTCGTCGGACAGGCGCTGCGGCTGCTGCAGCACCAGCCCGCCGAGCCGTGGACGGTCGCGAAGCTCGCCGCCAACGCCGGCGTCTCCCGGGCGGCGCTGGCCCGGCGGTTCGCGGCCGCCGTCGGCGAAACACCGATGGCCTACCTCACCCGCTGGCGGCTCGCCCTCGCCGCGGACCTGCTGCGCCAGCAACCGGACGCCACGATCGGCGCGGTCGCCCACCAGGTCGGCTACGGCAGCGCGTTCGCCCTCAGCGCGGCCTTCAAGCGCGAGTTCGGCGTCAGTCCCCAGCGGTACCGGTCGGCCTGAGCGCCGTCAGCGCCTGGCCGGTGGCGCCGTTGAACGGCACCGAACTGTGCTCGTGCACGATCTTCCAGCCCTCGGCGAGCTTCCGGAAGCCGACCGTGGAACGCACCCACATCGCGACCTCGGCGCCGTCGCGCATCGTGCCCCGCACGTGAAACAGGTAGTGCGCGAACGCGACCGGCCCGGCAACGGTCACCTCGAGGTCGCGGATCCGCAGGCCGATCTCCGTGCGGTAGGCGCCGAACCACGTCTCCAGCCGCGTCCGCTCGACGTCGGCGCCCCGATCGGCCAGCGGCCCGACCGCGTCGAACAGCGTGACGTCCTCGGCGTACTGCGTAGCCAGCGCGTCGACGTCTTTCGCGGCGACGGCGGCGACCCGGCCCTCGATCAAGCGGGTCAACTCCGCGACGGCGTTCACGACCCCAGTTCCTTGGCCAGCCTGGCCAGCTGGTCGCCGGTGCCCTGCTCCCGCCAGGCCGGCTCCTCCGCGCCGTCGAGGAAGGTGTCCTGCTCGGTCAGGATCAGGCGGGTGCCGTCGCCTTCGCCGACCAGCTCGATCGTGGTGACCGAGACCGTCGCCAGCGTGCCCCCGCCGCTCAGCGCCCCGGAGTAGACGATCCGCCGCTCCGGCACGATGTCGTGGTAGGTCGCGACGAAGATCAACGCCGTGCCGTCCGGGCCCGAGGCATGCAGGGCTTCCCGGCCGCCGACGCGGAAGTCCAGTTCGTGCGTCCCGTTCGTGACGAACCAGCGGGCCTTCGCGGCCGGGTCGGCCCAGGCGGCGAAGACTCGCTCGGGCGGCACCGGGTAGCTGCGTTCGAGGCTGAAAGTGCTGTGCAGGACCGTCATGACGTGCTCCCTTCCGAGGTGTCCGGTCCGGCGAGGAAGTCACCGAGCCGGTCGAGCCTGCCCTCCCACGAGGTGCGCTGCCGCCCCAGCCAGTGCTCGCCGACCCGCAGCGCCTCCGGTTCGATCCGGCAGGTGCGGACGCGCCCCACCTTCTCCGACCGCACGATCCCCGCGGCCTCCAGCACCTGCAGGTGCTGCACCACCGCGGCGAGCGACATGGTCAGCGGCTCGGCCAGTTCGCTGACCGACGCCGGACCGCGCACGAGCCGCTCCACCAGCGCCCGCCGCGTCCGGTCACCCAGCGCGCGGAACACGAGGTCCAGCGACTCCTCATGGTTAAGCATGTCCTTAAGTTATGCCCGCCACCCACGATAGTCAAGTAACTACTTGAGCATTGTGACGACGTCCTCGGGGAGCTCCAGACCCGGAATCTCCCGCAGCACCGCCAGGATCCTGGCCAGCGCACGTTCGGCCGCGTCCGCCCGCGCGGCGGACGTCCGGAGTTCGGCGCCGAGGTTCGTCGTGGTCTCGTGCATCGACCGGACGGTCTGCTCGTGCGCCGCCTGCAGCTCGGCCAGCCGCCCGTCGAAGCCGGCGCGCAGCTGTTCGGCGTCCACCCGCGCCCGTTCGAGCACCGCCTGCTGGGCCGACTGATGAGCCGCGGCCGTCCTGGTCAGTTCCTCACGTGCCACGTCGAGCCGTTCGGTGGCGGCGTCGGCCCGGGCTTCGGCCGCTTCGGCCCGTGAAGCGGCCGCCTGCCCGCGACCGCGTTCCTCGTCGAGGGCCACACGGGCGGCCGTCAGTTCCGCGGTCAAGGTGGCGATCGCCGTGGCTCGCTCACCGGCCAGCGCCGCGGCGGCCTCGGCTCGTTCGCCGGCCCGGGCCAGCTCGTCACGGACCGCGGCCAGCTGACCTTCGGCGCGTTGCTGCTCCTGCACGGCTGCCCGGCGGGCACTGCGCTCGGCCTCCCGGTCCCGGGCGGCCGCGGCTTTGTCCTTCTCCGCGGTGGCGGCGGTCCGGGCGGCCTCATCCGCGGCTTCCCGGGCCTGAGCGGCTTCGGCTTCGGCGAGACCGCGCTGACGGCGGTGCTCGTCGGCCTCGGCCAGGGCCGCGTCCCGTTCCGCGAGTGCGGTGGCGGTGGTCGCTTCGAGCTGGTGGCGCAGCGTCGTGAGCGTTTCGACGAGCCCGCGAGCCGGTTCCAGCACCCGATCGACCTGACCGGCGAGCGCCGTGACGGCGGTGTCGTCGAGCGCGGTGTCGCTCTCCCGCAGCGACTCCGCGTCCGACAGGACGGCTTCGGCGTCACGGCAGCTGAGGTTCCGCCGCCCCCACGTCTTCCCGTCCTGGCAGAACCGGGCCCGGCTTCCCCGCCCTACCGCGGGCGGCAGCGGCGCTCCGCACCGCCGGTACTCGCACACCCGAACCTGACCAGCGTCTTCCGTCATGATCAGACCCTATCAAACGTTCTAATCAAAACCAGAATGAGCTGTTCTAAATCTGAACGATGAACTGAGGGCTCTTGAGTTTGGATAAGGTCACATATCCGAACTCAGAACCCGGCACGGGTGCCTGGGACGCGATAAGGGGGCAGATGGCGCCGCGAAAACCAGGCTCCCGCTGGAGCAGGCGGCGAAGGCGCACGAGCTCAGCGAGTCCGGCCGTCGCGTGACACCCGCCCTCAGGGCGTCGGACTCCACCTGACCTCGCGCAGCGGACCGAACCGCGCCGTCATCTGTTCGCCCCGATGGTCCTCGAGCCAGACATCCGCGGTGCCACTCGTGCCGATCCGCACACCGTCGAGGTAGAACGGATCAAAGAGGATCTCCGCCCCTTCGAACATCAACTCGGCGGCCCGGTAGATCCCGCGCTCGGGGTCCGACTCGTCGTTCACGAAGAGCCGCATCCCGACGCAGGGCACGTCGGTGCGGCTCCCGAGGTAGTGCGTCCCCACACTGGCCGCGACCAGGTCTTCGTCGGGATCCTCGGTCAGGTACGACTCGTACTCGATCTCCTCGACGACGCGGAACCGCAAGCCCCCGCAGTTGTTCACAGCGGACAGTTGGAGGTAGCCACTGTCGCTTTCCAGGTAGACGGTGGAGGCCAGAGGGCGCAGCACGGCACTGCGTCCGCTACGGTCGACCCACCCCGGCAGCAGTACGTCGCTGATCCGCGCCTCTTGCAGGAACGCGAGGACGGTTTCCCATTCGTCAGGCTCCGCCGGGATATCCACCGCGTCATCGTACGGACGCGGTTCGGTCACGCTGGCCGATGTCAGCGCGGTTCAGACCTGGGTGCCCCCGCGTCCGCCGGTTCTCCTACGTCCTCTCACCCGGCAACCGCTGACGGCACACGGCGAGCTTGCGCCGCAGCAAAGCCTCCTCCGCGCCGTTGCGGGTCAGGTCGATCGCCGTCGTATACGCCGCCACCGCTTCCCCAGTCCGACCCAGCCGATCCAGCAGGTCCGCGCGGATCGCGTGGTACAGCGCGAAGTGCGTGAGGTCGAGGTCCTCGACGAGAACCAGTCCCGCGGCGGGACCCTCGACCTCGGCGACCGCGACCGCGCGGTTCAGCGCCACCACCGGCGTCGGGGTGACGGCCAGCAACTGGTCGTACAGCGCCTTGACCTGGGTCCAGTCCGTGGGCACGTCGCTGTGGACGGCCTGGATCGCCGCCTGGATCTGGTACGGGCCCGGCTGGTCGCGGCGCAGGCAGCGGCGGACGATCTCCTGGCCCTCGGCGATCAGGTCCGCGTCCCACCGCGAACGGTCCTGACCGGCCAGCAGCACGAGCTCGCCCTCGGCGTTCGCGCGGGCGGCGCGCCGCGCGTCGATGAGCAGCATCAGCGCGAGCAGGCCCCAGACCTCCGACTCGTCGGGCATCAGGCCGGCCAGGACACGGGCGAGCCGGATCGCCTCCCGGCACAGGTCGGCGCGGACCAGCTCAACCCCCGCGCTGGCCGTGTAACCCTCGTTGAAGACCAGGTACAGCACGGCGAGCACGGCGGACAGCCGCGCGGGCAGGTCGGCGTCCCGCGGCACGCGGTACGGGATGCCGGCGTCGCGGATCTTGTGCTTCGCGCGCACGATCCGCTGGGCCATGGCCGGCTCGGCGACCAGGAACGCCGACGCGATCTCCGCGGTGGTCAGCCCGCCGAGCAGCCGCAGGGTCAGGGCGACCTGGGTGGGGCGGGCCAGCGCGGGGTGGCAGCAGGTGAAGATGAGCCGGAGCCGTTCGTCGGGCACGGCACCCTCCTCGACGGGCTCGGTCGCGAAACGCAGCAGGGCGGCCTGGGCGTGTTTGTCCTCCCGGGCGGCTTCCCGGCGCAGCCGGTCGACGGCGCGGTTGCGTGCGGTGGTGATGATCCAGCCCGCCGGGCTCGGCGGAAGCCCGGCGGCCGGCCAGCGCCGCACCGCTTCGGCGAACGCGTCCTGGACGGCTTCTTCGGCGATGTCGATGTCGCCGAAGGCCCGCACCAGGACGGACACCGCGCGGCCGTACTCCGCGGCGAAGACCCGCTCGATCTCGGAGGTCATCCGCTGAAGGGCCGCACCTCGACGGGCAGCGGGGCGACGGCGTCGGCGAGCCTGCCGCCCCAGGACAGGCTGGCGTCGAGGTCGGGCGCGGTGATGATGGTGAACCCGCCGAGGTGTTCCTTGCCTTCGGCGTAGGGGCCGTCGGTGACGAGCGTGTCGCCGTCGGCGGCCCGCAGCACGGTGGCGGTGGACGGCGGGTGGAGGCCGCCGGTGAACACCCAGGCCCCGGCCGTCTTCAAGTCGGCGTTCAGTGCGTCGAGCTTCTTCATGACGCCCTCGAGCACCTCGGGCGGCGGGGTCGGGCCGTCGGGCTGGTAGATGCTGAGCAGGTACTGCTTCACGTCGTCCTCCTCGGGTCGGTGTCTTCACCGCTGATACGAACGGCTCCCGCGCGGATCGACAGCGCCCCTGAAGAAATTTTGCGTGGACACGCAGACAGGATCAAGGCGTGAAGATCCACGCGTCCGGCCACGAAGCGGTGGCCCTGCCCGCGGAGATCGACATCCCGTAACCTCGGCGCGTGCCTGGCGACCTGGAACCGGTGACCGACGCGGCCCTGGCCGCCGCGAGCCCGCGGGACCGGCTCGCGCTGCTGGACGAAGCCGCGGCCCGGCACGTCGAGGGGCAACGCCCACCGAACACGCTCAAGGCCTACGCCCAGGACTGGCAGGTGTGGCAGGACTACACCGCCGAAGCCGGGATCCCGCCGCTGTCGGCGTCGGTCGGCGCGCTGACCGGGTTCGTCGTGTGGCTCGAACGCGGCCGCACGCTGCGGCCGGACGAGCGGGCCGTGCCCGAAGTGCCGGAACGAGCCGCCCCGGCGGCGCCGTCGACGATCGAACGGCGGCTGACCGGGGCGCTCGCCGGGCTGCGGCACCACAAGGTCGTCGTCGACCCCGAAGCGAGCCGCGCCGCTTGGCGGGCGCTGAAGGGATACCGGCAGCGGCTCGCCCGGGAGGGGATCCAGCGCGGCCGCGGCAAGGCCACCATGGTCACCCTGACCGACCTGCGGGCGATGTCGCGGGCGTGCCCCGACACCCTCGCCGGCGCCCGCGACCGGGCGATGCTCTTGATCGGGTTCCCGATCGCCGCGCGCTGCTCGGATCTGGCGAACCTGCTGGTCACCGACGTGGAGCCGGTCGACGACCGGGGCCTGGCGGTGACCGTGCGACACGGCAAGAGCACCGGCGACATGGTCGTCCCGCGGCGCGACAGCCCCGACACCGATCCGGTGCGGGCGTGGCACGCGTGGCGGTCCGGCGCCGGGATCACCGAAGGACCCGCGTTCCGCCGGGTCGACCGGCACGGCAACGTCGGCGCACCCGCGCTGAGCACCACCGGCGTCAACCAGATCCTCACCCGGGCTGGGGTCCGGGCGGGCCTGCCGTACCCGGTGACCGGGCACTCCCTGCGGTCCGGGTTCGCGACGGAGGCGCGCCGGGCCGGGGCCGACGATCTCGCCATCGCCGACCAGGGACGGTGGGTGCGCGGCAGCCGCGCGCTGTACGAGTACATCCGCCGGGTCGACCAGTGGAACGACAACGCGGCGGGCGCGCTGGACCTCTGATTCACCGGGCTTGGGTCGCGCCGACGACTTCGCCGTCGAGCCGGGCGAGCCAGCTGCCGCAGACGCAGCGCACGTAGTCGAGCCGGGCGGAGACGGGCTGGGCCGCGGTCGCCGGGAGTTCGGCGAGCGGCCAGCCGCAGCGGGGGCAACGGTTCCGGTCCATGCGCCGATCGTGCTGTAATGACTTAGTGCACTTCAACCCTTACGGCGGTGCGGCCGCGCGGGTGGCCGCCGACCTGGTGAACGCGGGCTCCGCGAGCGAGCTCCTCGACGGAATGGTCCGCAACGGCATGGCGATCGCTGCCCTGACCGACGACGAAGCGGCCCGGATCGCGGGGTGGGCGCACCGGCTGCGCCCGGTGTTCGCCGCCGCACCCGAGTCACGTCCGGACCTGGTCAACGAGCTGCTCGCCGAGGCGGCGTGCCGGCCGTACATCACCACCCACGACGGCAAGCCCCCGCACCTGCACTACTCCGCCGAAGACGCCGGCCCGGTCGGTCGCGTCCGCGCCTACACCGCCGGCGGCCTCGCCCACCTCGTCTGCGAAGCCCCGGACCGCCTGGGTATCTGCGGCCGCGAAGGCTGCGAAACGGCGTACGTCGACACTTCGCGCAACGGCCGCCGCCGGTTCTGCTCGACGCGGTGCGCGACCCGAGTTCACGTCGCCGACCACCGGGCCCGGCAGCTCAGCGCCTAGCGGACACGCCGACCCCGAGTGGCCGGCGTGCGCCGTGACCAGGACGGCGTCCTCGGCCATCTCACGCCTCCGTCTCGGCGAAATCGGCGCCGCGGATGATCCGGACCGGC